>NZ_CP013341.1:3007109-3307820 GCF_001455205.1 Nitrosomonas ureae | reverse complement strand
CTTGGACTCAGAATCGGATATCAATCATTTGCAAGTACTCGAAACTGCTGCGTTTACTAGCTATCGTAGTCAAGCCGAGATGCTAAGTCAGGTACGAAAAAAAGCCGGTAAAGAGTTGTCATTGCAGGTGACCGCGGCAATGCAGACGATTGCGATGGCTGGAGGTGAATTTTCAGTGTCATTAATGCCATTGGAAACAGGCAATGCCAATGGTCTGGAGCAGATTGAATTTCGGGTGGCTGCGCATCTGGGTCTGCCGTTGAGGCCCTTGACGAAGGTGGCTTCAGGAGGGAGTTGTCACGCATCAGTTTGGCAATTCAGGTAATTACCAGTAAAGTGAACGTTGTACCTACACTCATTTTTGACGAGGTTGATGTCGGAATCGGGGGACAAGTCGCGGAGATTGTCGGTCTTTTATTAAAGAAGCTTGGAAAAGACCGGCAAGTTTTGTGCATTACTCATTTGCCGCAGGTAGCTGCGACTGGTGATCAACACTTGCACGTGATGAAATGTCTCAATCAACAAGAGAAAAATATGCAGGTTGTCAGCAAAATGGCGTTTCTAAGTCCGCAGGAGCGTATTGAAGAAATTGCTCGTATGCTCGGTGGCGTCAATATCACGGAAACCACGCGGCAGCATGCGGCAGAAATGCTGCAAGGCGGTGCTGGTGATTAGTTTACTAACCCTGCCAACCAACACATGTCAACGGCATGAGCAGGTTATATCCTGTTCAAAGAAGATTCAAATTTTTGAAAAGAAAGACTCAGTGACGATTCAATGCCGTTTCCAGCATCATTAAGGCAACGCTTTGCTGTTATAGCAATTTGCTTGGAATCTTTTTCCTTAAGTGCTCGTTTTGTATCTGTTCCCGGGTTATGTCGTAGTAAATTTTCTTTCCATTGCGTGAAAGTAGTGTCTTGTGGCGAATTCCACTGTCATTCAGTAACTTTAGTGCATGATTGCGACTGACACCTCCGAGTTCGTCTGATATTTCCTTTAAGCTAAGCATATATATTATTTTCCATTGTTGAAAAGTTAATTGGGTTATCCAGGAATAATGAAATCCTAAATAATTCAATGTGGTCATTTAAGATATAGTAAAAAATGGATAATCATTGCTTCAAAAATTTCATTACTTAATTTAAGCAGTAAATTAATAGTTTCTTAATGCGGAACTTCCTGTTTTATTGTCATCATGACGATGAACATGGTGCCTGCTTATCGGATAAAGTGACGGGTGCCGATTGACTCAACGATCATCCGTCGATAATGTTCGGATTTGCGGATTTGTAACAGTTCGAGGTTACTGTGGTTATCTGTCAAAATGGTTCCATGCGTTGTATCAATATCCAACAATCGCTGTTTTAGCCAGGTACGATCGGAAAAAGGTATTAAATCATCGTTCAAATTAATGGCATGATTTGTGGCGAGAAAAATAAAATCATTGAAATCGCTTCCAGGGTCGGAAATGAATATTTGTTGATGCGAGAAGACTTGTGCTAATGTTCTTGAAACAGAAGCCAGTGCCGGATTTTTACCCTGATCCAGAAACGAGACAAAATTCAATGCAAGTATCCCATGCTCTGAAAGCAAGTTGTGCAATTGGGTTAATGCTTCAACTGTCAATAGGTGCGTGGGTTCGGTGCCACCTGTGAAAACATCCAGAATGATTAAGTCATAAGGACCTTTGAGCTGGCGAATTTCATAACGTGCATCGCCGATGATTCTGTCCCCTGTGGGAATAAAGTCGAAGTATTTACTGGCCGCTTCGGCCACAGCCAGATCAATTTCCAACGTATCCGTTACAATTGCTGCCTTATTCAAAGTCGCAACCATATGCCCGGCACCTTGACCAATTAATAAGGCTTTCTCAATATTGGATGAAAGATGAGGGATCTGTGCCACAATCTTCTGATAGGTCAGGAGATTTTCTCCATGGCTGATACTGGCGGCACCAATGGTGGAAGCATCCGCAGTAAGCAAGCGGATATTCTCTTTGGGTTTGTCAATGACACGCACCCAACCATATAAGCTTTCCCGTTCAAATCGGGTTTGGAAAGTATTGCTGAATTCAGCTTCTCCGGAACTGGCAATAGCGGGATATAAGCCTAATCCTATAGCCATCAACAGGGCAGTCGGTACCATAGTCGTAATGGATTTGTTTAAATATTTTCGCTCTATCCACGCTACAGCCATTGCAAGTATCAGTAGTGATACTCCCAAACCCATAAAAATTTCGCGGGAACCGACCAAGGGAAATAAGTAAAAGCCGAGAAATAACGTACCAATCACACTGCCGACTGTACTTACCGCATAAATCGATCCCGTACTGGCACCTACGTTAGCCAAGGCGGAAGTGGATAATTTAACCGCAAATGGTCCGACCATGCCCAGCATAATTAAGCTAGGGGAGAATAAGATCAGTGTGCTGACAAAGCTACCCAAGCGTAAACCCAGTGGATCCGTGGCCAGTAGAACCGGGCCGGTCAGCCAGGGAATAATGAGTGTTAATAATCCGGAAGCTGCGATGATGAGGGATAGTCCGGATCGAGCTCGATCAGCCCAGATTCCTCCCAGATAATAACCGATTGCCAGTGCGATCAGCGTAACGGCAATGAGTGAAGTCCAGACGTAAAGACTGGCGCCGTAGAAAGGCGCAATCAGTCGTGTGCCCAGAAGCTCTATAACCATGACGGCCGCCCCGGTGAGGAATACAGTGCAATAAAGCCAAGCTTTGCCAAAAATAATTGAAGAGGGGGAAGGATTCATAGTTATTTTTTAGTTTCTTATCTTGTTTTTCTTAAAGTCGTTGACAATGATACGGCCACCGGAAATGACCAAATCGGGATATTCCAGTAATTTAAACCGTTCAAACGGATTGCCGCGAACGGCGATGATATCCGCCGGAGCTTGCTTCATTAATGTACCCAGCAAAGGGTTATTCAAATGTTTTCCCGCTTCGGAAGTGGCCGACCTGAATACTCGTAGCACATCATTAAAGTCAATGCCGTCAGGACTGGTTAAATTCAACATCAACACCAATTCTTCGGCATTGATACCCCATGGCACATTGTCGTGACCAATTTCAGATCCATAGATAAATTTTGACTTCGTTGATGTGTTATGGGACATAATATGTGCAAGCTTATGCGTATTGGCATGAATGCCGGTACAGGCGGAGAGGGTATCTACCGTGGTTACAAAGGTTACATCTTGCTCTACCGCGCGGTGTAACAGGTCGTCGCGAATTTCTGCACAAGGTATATGCGCCCACTCATCCACGCCACCATCCAGCGCTAGTTCAACACCGGTATTTTCGCCGACATGCGCAGCTACTTTCCGGTTCAATGCGTGTTGCCTTAGTTACTATCGCCTTGATAATATCCAAAGAAAGCAATGGCCATGGGGTTTGTGGAATTTCGCCATGCCCGTGATTCGACATCCAAGGTGCGCCTGCTTCACCACCGGGCTCCAATGAAATTTTGATTACCGTCGAGCCGCCTGCGACTAGATCCGTTACAATTTTTTCCGCTTCTTCAATGGTGGCAACAGCTACGCCAATGGTGCCGTATTTGTCATGAGCAGGAGTTCCGTGATGACCGAAAATATTTAATGGATAGCCATCGACCGCCTGAATGATTGGGCCAGCACTCAAAATCCGTAAGCTGCCATTTCCTCCCATTGGTTTTAGCAACGGCCCGCCGGTATCCCGTACAGTGGTTATGCCATGCTGCAACACCTTATCACCGGGAATATTTTGAAATGTAATATGTGCATGGGTTTCAATAAAACCCGGCAGAATGGTCGCATCACCCAATTTTATTTTTCTACTGCATAATCCCTTTAAGTGGCTTGCATCGCCGACTTGAACAATTTGATTACCTTTGACCAGGACGGCTGCATTCTCATGTAATTCGAAGCCATCGAAAACGCGCTGGGCACTAAGCACATAGCAATGATTACCTGCAGATGCTGTCGTCGAATCACCCTGTGCAAAACCATTCAGGCTGAACGTGAATGCCAGAGCCAGAATGGTCAGTTGAGTTGTGATTTTGAATTGATCAGTTTTTATTTCCATATAATTCCTAAGTAATCATTCTTATAAATTTAAATTCTTCACGGGAGCTATAGTGATCTTGCAGTGCATTTGAGAAGAACGAGGTTGTAATTAATCTTTGTAGAGAGCCGGTAATTTCTATCGACTTGGATTGATTATCTGGAATTGTAAGTAAAAAGATTGATACTGGTAATGCGACAAATTGTCGCACTCACATAAATACTGAGTGGGAATGATATTGATTAATTTCTTCTAACTAATTGTTCAATAATGATTCGTGTGTGTTTGTGAGGACTCCTGTGTCAATGCAATAATTGCCTGCGGCAATTTGTCACATTGTTTTTCCATCGTGTGATCCCTATCATCCGTCCCTGAAGAAATTGCCATCTATCGCCTGGTGATTTTTTTAAATGATGTCTCGTTGAAAAACCTCTTGTGGTGCGAACGCTTGTATCTATGAAAGTTTTTCTTCTTGCCGTAAGGAATGAGAAGACAAGCGATCAATAGATAATTAAGCGCAATTAATACCCCGCAGCTTGCTGCGGGGTTTTTTTTGAAAGGCGGTAAAGGTGCGACAATTTGTCACATTGCTTTTACCCGGTAGAGAAAATATTATCGCACCCTGAAATAAGTTCTTTTCTTCAAATAGTAAGGATTTTCAGGGATGTAAGAAAAGAATAATTTTTCAGTTGCCCTTTGAGATCCACCTCAAAAGGCAACCTTAGTAAGAGAAATATAAATCATTCTATTAATAAGTTAAAAAAAGGGGTCTTTGTAACATGTTAACAAAGCAATTTAAGTGTTTTACCCATACTGCCTTAGCGACAACTTTGCTGTTGGGTCTCTCACAAAACGTATTATCGCATACTCGCCTGGAAATTCCTGTAGGAACCGAGGGAGTCCGAATCACTAATAACGTAGTTATTGGACACGGATGTGGAGATGGAACCTTCACAACTAAAAGTTCAGTGGTTTTTCCTGACGGCGTTGATTCAATTGTTAAAGTTAATGGCACGGTTGCAACCGATACTATTGATGCGCATGTTGTAAATTGGGGTAATCTGTTTCAGAAAGTATTGGATCCCAGTGTTTTCAAAGCAGAAGATGAAAAGACCGATGATAGCGGGAATGTAGTAGGGTTTTATGTCAAAGATGGCAAAATGCCGGATCATTACGCAAGCTATCTCAAATTCAGAGCAGGCGCGGTTTTGTTTGAACCGACATCATGTGCTTCGAGCGTGAAAATTGTTTTGGCCATTGCGGATATTTGCAAGCCAACAACGATAGCAGGCTTTGCTGAGGGCAAACTTAACCTCTGGACACCGGCGGTAGGATCGGACTATGACGGCCCTGGTCTGCATGGTTTTGATTCCCCAGCTACTTATACAGTGACTCGTGACTTGGCTAACAATCCTCTGCCTGAGAATTGCTCAGCGACAGGCGACACGGTTGACTTAATTCCATCCGCGGCGCAGATCAATCGTGATTTGCCGATTAAAAACAAGAAGGGTGTGCAGATTTGGCCGAAACCATAAGAAAATTAGCCATGTATTAGCTTTTTGTTGAAAGAGGAGATGGGCGGTGTGGGAGCTCTTGTTCATCTCCTAATTTTTGAGGGGGCCATAATGTTGAAATTACCAAACCATAAGAACGGGATTGCCATGCCGTTCGTTATTTTTTTTATGGCAGCTATTGGATTTTCCAAATATGCGCTTGCGGATGAAGCGGCAGTGAATTCAGTTTCCAGCCTGAATGCAATTCAAATTTATTGCATGGCGGAACAAGGAGATGTATCAGAGTCGGACGCTGATTTTACCGAAGCGATTGTTAACCTTGCAGCATCGAATGACCCGGCGCAACGAGTAAATGCATTGTCGCAATTGGCGGTGAAGGGCTCGATTGAATCTGGAATTTTACAAAAAATCCTGCAAGCTGCGATTCAGGACACTAATCCGCAAGTCAGAGGACAGGCGGTTTATGCCTTTGCGCAACAAGGTTGCGGCGATCTATTCGTGGTACTTGAGCAAGCGCTGCAAGATACTGAGCTATCAGTGCGGTTGATGGCGTTGGATAGCTTGGGTGACGATGCAAGAAGCGTGGTATTGCTGCAGCAAGTGGTTGAAGACGAAGATGAAGCGCAAGCCATCAAAGATCTCGCAACCATGAAACTGGAAGCTTTGTCCGCAAGCAATCAGACTCAAGATAATGGTATTTAAATAAAGCACCTTAGGTACAGCGGTATTGTGAAAAGCTATATCTGATGATCGTTCAAATAAAGTGAATGGAAAAAATAATTTTTAAAGGAGTTTATTAATGCAATTCTCAAATGTTAAGGGAATGCTAGTTCCGGTTTTTGGATTATTGGCAATCTACGCCAGTACAGTTTCGGCGCATAACCAGACGGGTAGTTTTACCACCGGCTTGGCCGCAGCTGTGGATTTTTATCAAGCGACCTGTTTTGACGATGGTAACGGTACGCCATCCTATCTTGAAGCACAGGTTAAGGATATGACAGCAAGCACCTCTAAAGTCAGTATCCTGGCGTATAAAGGAACCAGCTGTACCACGAACAAGTGTGCGCAATTTAGTGTCGATACTACGGATAGTAATACCACATACAGCCCTTTGGTTAAGATTACGCAAGGATCCGGTGTGTACAGCATATTCGTTATGCATACCGCAGCAGGGACGGATAGTTATGATGTGGCATTTCATTGCAAAACATCAACCGGAGCGCATACGGGCACCAGTGTAGTATCAAGACAACAGCAGTAAGGCTTCTTCGGCTCAATCCAATTGTTGCAGATACTTGAGGCGAGAGCATTATCAAGCTTTGTGCCGCGAGAGCTCAGTTTCGTGGTTACAATCAAAACGAACGATAATGCTCAAGCCCTATCCGCATCTCAAATTTATACCTAACATCCTAAGAAACATAGCGAGAACCCATCAATCCTGAATCGAATTGACTTTTATCAGAATAAGACCATCCTGTTGTGTTTCAATAAAGCCGGATATTTTGTTAAGGTGATTGGAAAACTAATTATCGAGGTGAAGGATGAAAAGATCAGAAAAACAAAAGACTCTATTCAGAGCAATTTGAAAATGGAAGTGGTGTCATTGGTTGTGCCGGAGGCAATTTAACTTGAAACGTAAATGGCTTGCAAGTAATATTTATCAAACCTGATAATTTTACATTAATTCAAACAGCTATGTATTGTTTGCTCCATCTTGAGCTTCTAGCTTGGGACCATGCTGCAACATTATGAATCGCTGATTAATGCTATTGCACAGGGAAAATTCCTGAATTTGGTATGTTTCAGTACGGCCTATATCGTTGGTCGGTTGATACTGAAGCGTTCCGAATTGTGTCATCTTCCAGACTCGTGTTTGATAAAGCCACCAGATTTCTTGGCGATTCACCAAGATTAAGGGAGTGCATTTGTTTTATACTGTAAACAAAGTTAGGAATTCTTACATATAATCGCTTAATTTACCGCTTGTTAACACCTTGCTACACTAACAAATTAAGCCTGCTAGCCTAGGGTCTGTTGACGTTTTGAGATAAGTATTTAATAGATAGAAACAAACTCGTAATATTGGGGTTCCCATACCACCAACAAAACGAGTTTGCGATGCCCCGATTGATGCTCAGTGATGAGTTCTGGTCGAAGCTGGAGAAGATTCTGCTTCAAGAAGCGATATATAACAAGCGCAATCTGCGCATGACAGTAGAAGGTATGCTGTATCGAATGCGGGTTGGCTGCCCGTGGCGAGACTTGCCTGAGGCATTTGGAAGCTGGAATTCCATCTACAAAAGATTCAATGCGTGGTCATTAAGCAGCAAATGGTTAAGGATTTTCAAGGCGTTGTCTATTGATCCGGATTGTGAATGGGAATTTATTGATGGCAGCTATGTTAAAGCGCACCAGCGCATAGTGCAGGCGCAGCGGACAAGGAACCACAGGCGATCGGGAAAAGCCGCGCAGGCAATACCACAAAGATTCACCTGGCGGTTGATAGTTATGGTTTACCAGCCGATTTTGAAATCACCGGTGGAGAAGTCAATGACTGTTCTATAGCACCTGATTTGATTGCCAAACTGCCTGACGCGAAAGCGATTGTTGCGGACAAAGGCTATGACAGCGAATGTATACGAGGACAGATAACGAAGAAAGGGGCTCGAGCTGTGATACCGAGAAAGCGCAACTCGTTGAAGGGCAACGCAGATATGGACTGGGGTTTGTATGGATACCGACATTTGGTGGAAAATGCTTTTGCCCGGCTAAAGCAGTATCGGGCAGTAGCGACACGATACGACAAACTGAAGAGAAATTTTGAGAGTATGGTAGCCATGGCATGTGGATATCTGTGGCTACCTATGTGAAATGTCAACAGACCCTAGAGTCCTTTATATTTTTCCAGATCGGTTATTCAGTTATTTTTAATTTTGATAAAATCCTTGTTTTGTTAGAACTAACTTATAAGTATTACGTAATATTATTAAAAAATAAATAAGGATAATTATGCTTTCAGTATTAAAAATTGGTGTGATTTTTATTTGCATTTTCGGATTGAGTTTTTTTTTCATCAATAACACTTGCTAGCTGTACCGGATGCTTATGCCCGGGCGATCCATGTAATCTTTGTCCATTACCTGCGATGCAGGATGATTCGCCGAAGCTAAATGAACCTGAGTTATGCGGTAAAATAAGAGAAAAAGTGCCACCGACCTCGGCACAACCTGGGTCTAACGAATATTTTCCCAATTTGGATATGTCAATTATGGTATGTGTCAACGAAGGCGGGGATGTTATAAGGAATAAACAGCGTAATTCGGAATTCCCTTCGAGATTTTATTGTAAGCCCCCGACATCTGATACCATGAGTAAATAAAAGAATTGTAAGTTGCAATATAAAAAAAAAGAAAGTAGTATCTAAGCCTTTTTTCTTTGAAGGAGCTAAGGAATTATGGCTAATAGTGCACAAGCGAGAAAGCGTGCAAGGCAAGCTGTCAAACGTAGAGAATACAATGTCAGTTTACGGTCTAAATTGCGTACTGCAATTAAATATGTAAGAAAAGCGATAGGGTCTGGGGATAAAGATCTGGCTCAAAATGTATTTAACAGTTCGATAGGTACTATTGATTCCATTACTGGAAAAGGTATTATTCACAAAAATAAGGCTGCGCGTTATAAAAGTCGATTATCTTCCGCGATTAAAATGATGAATTAGCGGGTAGCATAAAATTAATTTTTTTTTATAAAAAAGCAAAAATAAACTTAACTTATAGTAAGTAAGGCAAACTAAAAAAGTATATTAATATGTTGATTATAAATATTAATAATGAATATCTGACAGTACAAGGCTGACTAAGTAGTCTAAGGGAGGGGCTATCTGTTGAAGTTGGATGGATGGTTGGGGGCTATGAAGCGAAGGAAGGTGGTCTTTTGAGAGGCCGGGAAGATAAGAAGGGAAAAAAATTATGGAAAACCAAAGGAGAGAAAGATGAAAGCCAAGCGATGGGCTGGGGTAATAGCGGGGCTGTTAGGAGCTATGCTGATAGGGACGGCGCATGCGAACATACCGAGCGTTCCGGACGAATTGTATGAAGCATTGAAGTTGGATCGTGAGAAGGCGACGCCGAAGGAAGTATACGAAGCGGTGGTGAAGCGCTACAAGGATCCTGAGCAAGGAGCGGGGCCTGGAACGATGGCGCAGTATTGGGAACCGATACCGTATGGAATATATTTGGATCCTGCGACATTTTACAAATCGCCGACTTCGAATAAAGAGATAGCGAGCCGGAAGGAATGTGTAGAATGTCACACGGATGAATCGCCGGTATGGGTTCAGGCATGGAAGCGTAGTAGCCATGCGAATTTAGACAAGATTCGTAATCTTAAGCCGGATGACCCTACCTTTTATAAGAAAGGCAAGCTTGAGGACGTAGAGAAGAATTTGCGCTCTTTGGGTAAATTGGCGGAAGGCGAGAACCTGAAGGAAGTGGGGTGTATTGACTGTCACGTGGATGTTAATGCGAAGAAGAAAGCGGATCACACCAAAGACATCATTATGCCGACAGCGGATGTATGCGGTAAATGTCACTTGCAGGAATTTGTGGAACGGGAATCGGAACGTGACACGATGATTTGGCCGCACGGCCAATGGCCCGATGGACGCCCTTCGCACGCGCTGGACTATAAAGCCAACGTAGAAACCACTGTTTGGGCAGCGATGCCGCAACGCGAAGTAGCTGAAGGCTGCTCGATGTGTCATACGAATCAGAACAAATGCGACTCATGCCATACGCGCCATGAATTTTCAGCTGCGGAGTCGCGTAAGCCGGAAGCGTGTGCCACTTGCCATAGTGGTGTGGATCACAACAACTGGGAAGCTTACTCCATGTCCAAGCACGGCAAGATGGTGTCGATGCTGGGAGACAAATGGAACTGGGAAGTACAGTTGAAAGACGCCTATGAACTGGGCGGTCAAAATGCACCGACCTGTGCGGGTTGTCACATGGAATACGAAGGTGAATATAGCCATAACATGGTAAGGAAGATTCGGTGGGCGAACTATCCATTTGTTCCAGGTATAGCGGAAAACATTAATAGCGAATGGTCGGAAGCTCGTTTAGACTCGTGGGTGGTTACCTGTACCCAATGTCACTCGGAGCGTTTTGCACGTTCATATTTGGAATTGATGGACAAAGGCACGCTGGAAGGGTTGGCTAAGTATCAGGAAGCTAATGAAATTGTGCATACACTGTACAAGGAAGGTTTGTTGACAGGCCAAAAAACTAATCGTCCTGCTCCACCGCCACCGGAGAAAGAAGGCTATGCATATTTTGCACAGTTGTTCTGGTCGAAAGGCAACAGCCCTGCGGCGATTGAGCTCAAGGTGCTGGAAATGCACGAAAATGACCTGGCGAAGATGCATGTAGGCTTGGCGCACGTAAATCCGGGTGGATGGACTTATACGGAAGGCTGGGGTCCGATTAACCGTGCGTATGTTGAAATTCAAGACGAAAATACTCGTATCCGCGAGATGATTGCACTGCAGGAACGGGTGAAGAATCTTGAATCGAAACGCACCAGTTTACTTGACTTGGACGGCACAGCTGAGAAGATCTCACTGGGTGGTTTAGGTGGCGGCATGCTGCTCGCCGGAACACTGGCCTTGGCGGGTTGGCGCAAACGTAAGCAAAGTGAAGCTTGATAGGCGCTGACACGACAGACCGCGCCGCTCCGGTGGTGCGGTCAGGAGACAGGCTGCTCCCGTCATTAGGAATTTTTCTGGTGACGGGAGGATTGCTTTTATTGGGCTGGTTTGTGTATCTTTGGTTTAAACCGATACCGGCTCCCTATCAATATCAATTGGTAGAAGAAAGCGACAGCAGCAAGTTTAGTAAAATAGATTTGACAGGTTGGCCGGATTTAAAGCTTGGTCAGTACAAAGTACAAGCTGACGGAGTAGGCAAGCCGATCGCTGAATTCATTGTTGCAAGGCAAAATGATGGAGCGCCGGTACTGATCTACTGGAAGAATAGCACCAATGAAGTGCTCTACAATTTTGACAGAAAGCCATCGGAGCTTACTGTTCTGGCCGAGGCGATCAGCAAGTACGCTCCGAAAGATGCGCTGATACTATCCTGGTGGGACACCTCCCGGCAAATCAAACTGCTTACAGGGCACGACACGTTTTTTACTCATCACCTGAACGAACCCCTCATGATACCGGCTCCTTGGCTGGAGCACAGCAAAGAGATCCAGGCGTATGAAAAACAATTCTGGCAAAGCAAAGCGGATTCGGTGGAATTGGAACGATTTAAACACTTCAGTCGGGCACTGGCGGCACCAGCGGAAGACGGTATTAAGCAACTGCGGCAACTGATTGGTTCTGATCGTGAGACCTACCTGATTGTACACGTGACCGATGTCTATAAACTAGGGCTCATGTACCCGGAAAGTATAGGCGTTGCCTACCAGAATTTTCCGATGACAGGGAATATGCATGGCATGATCAATCAAATGAAAGTGCAAGTTAAGGAAAATAATTTTGACACCTATACACTGCAATCTGTTTCAGACAATGAGATCAGAGTATTTTTCCTGAGTGATGAAGAAAGTAGTCAGACGTTGTTGGCAAGGATGCTGCCATTTGTAGATAAGACTGCGCCGACGGAACAAGATCTGGCGCAACTGATCTACCAACAAGGAGGCTATTGGGTATATAAGCTACCTTAGAAATAAAAAATAGCCTTGAGCGACAATAAAACTCCCAAAAAAGCGGACACATAATCATTTACACAAAACGATGATAGCGTACAATACGAACCCATAAAATTTGAATTAAAAAAGTATAAAGGAGGAGAGATGAAACACGCGATAACCCATATATTGGCCATACTGGCGATGACTGCATTTTTCTCGGGCACAGTGTTGGCGGCGGATTTTGAAGGTCGTACGAAATGTAGTTCATGTCACAAATCGCAAGCTAAATCATGGAATGACACGGCGCATGCCAAAGCGATGGAATCGTTAAAACCGGGCACACGCAAGGAAGCTAAGATAAAAGCGAAGCTGGATCCGGATAAGGACTACACGCAAGACAAGGACTGTGTAGGCTGTCATGTTGATGGATGGGGCAAGAAAGGTGGCTATACGGTAGAAACACCGAAGAAGCCGCTAGCGGCAGTTGGTTGTGAATCCTGTCATGGACCTGGGAAGAGCTATCGGGGAGATCACCGTAAGGGAGGTCAGGCCTTTGAAAGCAAAGGCACTACCATGCAACGCAAAGTATTGGCAGACAAAGGGCAAGACTTTCATTTTGAAGAAGCTTGCAGTGCTTGTCATTTAAACTACGAAGGTTCGCCATGGAAAGGTGCGAAAGCTCCCTATACGCCATTTACTCCGGAAGTTGACGCGAAATACACATTTGATTTTGACAAGATGGTGAAGGATGTCAAAGCGATGCATGAGCATTACAAGCTTGATGGTACATTCGTAGGGGAACCCAAGTTCAAGTTTCATGATGAATTTCAAGCGAATGCCAAAGAGAAAGTGGCAGATAAAAAAGATAAAAAAGGAAAAGACTGATGAGCGGCTTACAGAAAGGTGCGATAGGGACACTACTGACAGGCGGGTTATTGGGGATATTGCTGGTAGCGGTGGTATTTGGAGGAGAAGCGGCGCTATCTACCGAAGAATTCTGCACCAGCTGTCACTCGATGACATATACGCAGACGGAACTCAAGGAATCGACTCATTATGGGGCACTAGGGGTGAATCCTGGCTGTAAGGACTGTCATATACCGCAAGGATTCAAGAATTTTCATTTAGCGTTATATACGCATGCGGTAGATGGTGCGAGAGAGCTTTATTTGGAATTGGTTAATGATTATTCGACGTTGGAGAAGTTTAATGAGCGTCGGCTGATTATGGCGCATGATGCGCGGATGAATTTGAAGAAATGGGACAGTGTAACATGCCGTGACTGTCATAGAGATCCGAATCCGCCTGGAGCGGATGCCCAGGAAGCGCATAAGAAGATGAAAACGGAAGGAGCGACGTGTATAGACTGTCATCAGAATCTGGTGCATGAGGAAGCGCCGATGACGGATCTGAATGCGAGTTTGGCTGCGGGCAAGATGGTGTTGAAGCCGGACGAAGATGAAGAAGATGAAGACGACGAAGAAGATGAGGAAGAAGACGAGGATAGTGCTAGTGAGGTAACCGCAAGCGAAGAGGATGATGATGAAGAGGATGACGATGACGAATAATTCCCTTCACGCTTAAGAGGGTATCTATCCTTTTTTTAAAAAGGATGCTCTAGATTTCTTTTGTGAGATTTTGATATAAAACATTACTTGAATGGCCCGCCTATGGCGGGCTTTTTATTCGTTGAGGTTTTTGTATGCTGAATCATTTTCCAAAGCCGGATATTGTTTATCCACATAGAAATAAAGACTACTTTATAGCTGGCTTCACTTTCTTTTGTGTTGCAGTGAGTCTGGTAATCGATGGCAGCGCAAGTTATGAAACTCAAAACATTATGGGAGTCATCGCCTGGATTTTCTTGTTTGGATTACTAATTGGCGAAAATAAAGAAGTGCGCATGCAAGTTGTAGTTGCGGTAGTATTTGCAACTGCAGGAGAGCATTTTGCTTCCATTTATATGGAAGGATATACCTATCGATTTGGGAATGTTCCATTGTATGTTCCACCTGGGCATGGGATGGTTTATTTGACAGCAGTCGCACTTTCTCGCTCAAGATTTTTTTTTGATGAACGCAAAAGAATTGGCAATTTTTGTTATTGTATCGGGCGGACTATGGTCGATCTGGGGTATTAGCGGAATCCCTGAGCAAGGAGATCAAGTAGGAGCCTTTTTATTTTGCATTTTTGTTATTTGCTTATTCAAAGGGCGGTCGCCAATGGTTTATCTGGGGGCTTTCTTTATTTGCACATGGCTTGAGATTATAGGAACGGCGGCAGGCACTTGGAAATGGGCATCCATTGAACCAGTTTTTAATTGGACTCAGGGAAATCCTCCCAGTGGAGTGGCAGCTTGGTATTGTTTGGTCGATGCAGTAGCTATTGGTTTTGCACCGAAGATTCTAAATGGTTTGCAAAAAATGAGTAACTGGTATAAAACATCACTTGATAAATAACCTCACGCTCAAATAAAATTTCGTGATGTGTGATGGGATTTATGACATATCATTTTTGTTAAATATGATTCTTTTGAGGGAATATTTGTGACTGTAGTTCGTTTGCCGGATGGATCAGAACGTGTTTTTGAACATCCTGTTAGTGTGATGGAAGTTGCTATGACTATTGGTTCTGGTCTTGCGCGTGCAGCTATCGCTGGAAAAATCAATGGAAAATTGGTTGATTTAAGTTATCTGATGGAAGATGATAGTGACTTGGCGATTATTACGGAGAAAGATAATGAAGGATTAGAGATTATCCGGCATTCTTGTGCACATCTGTTAGCGCATGCGGTAAAAGAATTATTCCCAGAGGCACAAGTAACTATTGGACCAGTAATCGATGATGGATTTTATTATGATTTTTCTTACAAGCGTTCATTTACTTTTGATGATCTAACTGCGATTGAGAGGCGCATGATTGAAATCAGTAAACGAGATTTGAAAATAGACCGAAAAATAGTGGAACGAGCTAAGGCAATTGATTTTTTTAAAAAACAAGGTGAATATTACAAAGCTCAAATAATTGAATCAATACCGGGTGATGAAGATTTGTCACTTTATTCTCAAGGTGATTTTACCGATCTTTGTCGCGGACCACATGTTCCTGCCACTTCAAAAATAAAAGTTTTTAAGCTTATGAAAGTTGCCGGTGCTTATTGGCGCGGTGATTCAAACAATGAAATGCTACAACGTATTTACGGAACAGCTTGGGCTAACAAAGATGATCAAAAAAATTACTTGCATCGATTAGAAGAAGCGGAAAAAAGAGATCACCGCAAGATTGGTAAGCAATTGAATTTATTTCACATGCAAGACGAAGCATCCGGTATGGTGTTTTGGCATCCAAAAGGATGGACGCTATGGCAACAAATAGAGCAGTATATGAGGAATATCCTGAGTCAGAATGGTTATCACGAAATACGAACACCTCAAATTCTGGATAAGGATTTATGGGTACGTTCAGGGCATTGGGAAAACTTTCGTGAAAATATGTTCATTACGCATTCAGATGAACGTGATTTTGCAATCAAGCCGATGAACTGCCCTGGTCATGTGCAAATATTTAATCAAGGTTTGCGGAGTTATCGCGAGTTACCGATTCGATTCGCAGAATTTGGTTCGTGCCATCGCAATGAAGCATCAGGAGCGTTGCATGGAATCATGAGAGTGCGTGGTTTTACGCAAGACGATGCGCATATTTTTTGTACTGAAGATCAGATACAACAAGAGGTCGTGGGATTTATTGATTTATTGAAAATTGTTTATGCAGATTTTGGTTTCCGGGAGATTTTGATAAAACTTTCAACTCGCCCCCCAAAACGCGTCGGTTCAGAGGCGCAATGGGATAAATCAGAAGCTGCATTGGAAGCGGCACTCAATGAAGTTAAATTGGAATGGGAGCGGCAACCTGGTGAAGGGGCTTTTTATGGTCCTAAAATTGAATTTTCCCTCAAGGATTGTATTGGTCGTGTGTGGCAATGTGGCACATTGCAGCTAGATTTTTCAATGCCTGATCGCTTGGGTGCGGAATATGTAGCAGAGGATAACTCGCGGCAAGTCCCGGTTATGCTACATAGAGCTATACTTGGTTCATTGGAAAGATTTATCGGGATATTGATAGAAAATTATGCAGGCGCATTACCTTTGTGGTTGTCGCCTGAACAAGTTGTTGTATTAAATATATCTCGTACACAGATTGATTACGCGCAAGAAGTGGTAGTTCAATTAAGGGATAATGGCGTCAGAGCGAGTTTAGACTTGAGAAATGAGAAGATAACCTATAAAATCCGTGAGCATAGTTTGCAGAAACTTCCGTATCAGATTATTGTTGGAGATGAAGAAGTACGAGTAAATAAAATTGCTGTTCGTAATCGAGCGGGTGAGAGTCTTGGTCAAATGAAATTACCAGATTTCCTCGTGCGGTTTAATGAAGAGCTTTCATTAAAGGTGTAATTTCTTTATTTAACTAATTTTGGAGAATTTGCCATAGTTCAGGATAAGTCAGTGCGTATCAATGAAGAAATTGATGTGCAGGAAGTGCGTTTAATTGGTGTGAACGGAGAGCAAGTTGGTATTGTTTTACTTGCGCATGCGAATGCCTTGGCGGAAGAGGCAGGAGTTGATTTGGTTGAGATTGCTCCAACGGCACAGCCGCCGGTTTGTCGATTGATGGATTATGGAAAGTTCCGTTACCAAGAAAGCAAGAAAAAGCATGATGCGAAATTAAAGCAAAAACAGGTTCAAATTAAAGAAATTAAATTTAGACCCAACACAGATGAAGGAGACTATAATATTAAGCTTAGGAATCTGATAAGCTTCTTAGATGAAGGCGATAAGGTTAAAGTGACATTGCGTTTTCGTGGGCGTGAAATGGCGCATCAAGAGTTTGGTATGCGTTTACTTGAGCGTGTGAAAGATGATTTAGAATCCTTCGCAATAGTGGAGCAATTTCCTAAAATGGAAGGGCGTCAGATGGTTATGGTATTATCTCCTAAGAAAAAAGATGCTAAAGCAGATAAATCAAAAGTAGTGACGGAAGATTCATTGATATCAACCTAGTAGTATACTATTTTGCAAGTTATTGTAATTAAATATAAAAATAAGTGATTGTCAGGTCTGTAAAGTTTCTCTCATCATGAGAACACCTGTCTTCCATGCTAAATGAGGAGTATTTTATGCCTAAGATGAAAACTAAAAGCGGAGCAGCGAAGCGCTTTAAATTTCGAGCGAGCGGAAGTATTAAACGCTCGCAAGCTTTTAAACGTCATATATTGACAAAAAAAACAACAAAAAATAAACGTCAATTACGAGGTATAGCGGAAGTTCATTTTACCAATGAAAACGCTATCCGTACTATGATGCCTTACGCATAAAAAAGGAGTAAGCATGCCTAGAGTAAAACGTGGTGTAACCGCACATGCGCGGCATAAAAAAATATTGGATTTAGCTAAAGGCTATCGAGGACGTAGAAAAAATGTTTATCGCATAGCAAAACAGGCTGTTATGAAGGCTGGTCAGTATGCCTATCGTGATCGCCGTCAACGTAAAAGACAATTTAGAGCTTTATGGATTGCACGGATCAATGCGGCTGCTCGTGAGTGTGGCTTATCGTACAGTGTGTTTATGAATGGTTTGAAAAAAGCCAGTATAGAAGTAGATAGAAAAGTTTTGGCTGATTTGGCCGTGTTTGATAAGAGTGCTTTTGAGAGAATCGTAGAACAAGCTAAGGCTAGTTTAGCGACATAATTATTAGGGATAATATATTGATGGGAGGTCGGGTAAACCCTGAGCCTCCCTTTTTCTTATGAAAATAATAATGAACAAAAAATAATTCTCAACGCTAAATTAGCATGGAAAATCTGAAAGAAATTATTTCTGAAGCAGAAACTTTGATGAATATTATCGAAGATGCTGCAGAGTTGGAAAATGTTAAGGCGCGTTATCTCGGCAAGAACGGCATTCTTACCGAATTGCTCAAAGGGTTAGGAAAGCTTCCAGTTGAAGAGCGTCCTATTATAGGCAGTCAGATCAATGAAGCAAAAATCCAATTAGAGTCAACGCTTAAAAACCGGCGTAGTGTAATTCAAGCTAAAGAACTAGAAAAAAAACTGACGGAAGAGGCATTAGATGTTACTTTGCCGGGTAGAGGGCATGGTGTTGGTGGGCTGCATCCTGTAACTCAGACTCTGCAGCGCATTGAGGGATTATTTCATTCAATTGGTTTCAATGTAGTCTCAGGACCTGAAATAGAAACTGATTTTTATAATTTTACAGCCCTGAACATTCCAAAAAATCACCCGGCTCGCGCTATGCATGATACGTTTTATATTGATAATGGGGATTTGTTGCGCACACATACATCGCCGGTTCAAATTCGATATATGCAGAATAATAAACCACCCGTCAAAGTGATTGCGCCCGGTCGGGTTTATCGTTGTGATTCTGATGTGACGCATACACCAATGTTTCACCAAGTAGAAGGCTTATGGATTGACGAGAATGCCAATTTTTCTGCTTTAAAAGGTGTTTTAGCCAATTTTATGGCACAATTTTTTGAACATGATGATTTGCCAGTAAGATTCAGGCCATCTTTTTTCCCATTTACCGAACCTTCTGCTGAGATGGATATTGGTTGTGTGATCTGTAGTGGAAAAGGCTGCCGAATATGTAGTCATACAGGTTGGTTGGAAGTGCTCGGGTGTGGAATGATTCATCCTAACGTATTAAAGCATGTCGCGATCGATAGTGAACAATACATTGGATTCGCATTCGGTTTGGGTGTGGAGCGCTTGACAATGCTCAGATATGGTGTCAATGATTTGAGATTGTTTTTTGAAAATGATTTGCGTTTTCTTAAACAATTTAATTGAATCCAAAAAATTTACTTACTGTATTAGTTGTGAATTTCCATGAAATTTTCTGAAATCTGGTTACGAAGTTTTGTTAATCCTGCGTACTCTGGTGATCAGCTTGCGCATGCACTCACGATGGCTGGCATCGAAGTTGAAAGTATTGAGCCAGTAGCATCTGCTTTTGATAATGTGGTCGTGGCAGAAGTTGTTTCGGTTGAGAGGCATCCCACGGCAGATAAACTATCCGTTTGTAATGTGAAAACAGGAAAATCAGATAATGATCTATTGCAGATTGTCTGTGGTGCACCTAATGTAAGTGTTGGAGCAAGAGTACCCTGTGCACTGATCGGGGCAAATTTACCCAACCTCATGATCAGAAAAACGAAATTGCGAGGTATAGATTCTTCCGGAATGCTATGTTCAGCAAAAGAATTAGGTATTAGTGAAGTGGCGGATGGTTTGTTATTACTTCCTAATGATGCTCCGGTCGGTATGGATTTTCGCAGTTATTATCAGCTTGAGGATAGAATTTTTACATTGAGTTTGACTCCTAATCGAGCTGATTGCCTGGGCGTACAAGGCGTAGCCCGGGAAGTTTCAGCCATAACAGATACCGACATCCTGCTTCCGTTTGCAATAGAAAATGTTTCTGACGAAATTAATGATACGCTTAATGTGCATGTGACTGCTCCAGATGCGTGTCCGCTATATTGCGGCCGGTTATTGCGGAATATTAATCTGAATGTGACAACGCCCCTATGGCTGACACAGAGATTAGAACGTAGTGGTATACGATCAATTAATCCAGTCGTTGATATTACCAATTATGTAATGTTGGAAATAGGTCAACCCATGCATGCCTTTGATCTAGCTAAGATAACAGGTGGTTCTATCCAAGTACGTTATGCGTTTTCGCATGAGAAAATTCAATTATTGAATGGTGATCAAGTAGACTTGACTCCGGAAATGCTTTTAATAACGGATGAGCATAAACCACTCGCATTAGCCGGCATCATGGGTGGTTCGGAGAGTGGTGTGACGTATAGCACCACGGATATTTTCTTAGAAAGTGCATTTTTTAGTCCTGCTGTAATCAGTGGTAAGTCGTTTCATCTAGGCTTTAGCTCAGATTCGGCTTATCGTTTTGAACGTGGAGTAGACTTTGCAGCCACAAGAAGCGCACTTGAACGTGCTTCATATCTGATTCATAGCATCTGCGGTGGTCAAGCAGGCGCGGTAATCGAAATAAAGCATGAATTACCTCAACGATCGTCAGTTGATGTACGTATGGAACGAATAAAACGGATATTGGGTATTGATCTCAATAAGGAGCAAATCGGTAATTATTTTAGACGATTAGGATTTAAATTCTCTGAGAAAGATAAGTGTTTTAGTGTGATGCCACCCACCTATCGTTTTGATCTAATGATAGAAGAAGATTTTATTGAGGAGCTGGCGCGCATTTATGGTTATGACCACATTCCCACTCATTATCCGTATGCCAGTATGACGATGTTACCGGAACCTGAAACGCAACATACCACAATAGAAATTAAACAAACATTAATAAATCTTGATTATCAAGAGGTTATTAATTATTCTTTCGTAGATGCTGATTGGGAAGCTGATTTTGTAGATAATCATAAGCCAATCATGTTGCTGAATCCGATTTCAAGTCAGATGAATGTAATGCGTAGTACGCTGATTGGCGGGCTTATTGCCAACTTACAGTTTAATTTAAATCGTAAGCAAGTTAGGGTGCGTTTGTTTGAAGTTGGTTGTTGTTTTTTACGCGAGGATGAGAGGGATTGTAAGCAAATAGAAAAAATTTCCGGCCTTAGCTATGGAGATTTTTCATCTGAGCAATGGGGAATAGCGGCAAGAAACGTTGATTTCTATGATATTAAAGCAGATGTGGAAGTTCTGTGCCGAGGTAAATCAGTTGAGTTTAAAAGATTTTCTCATCCGGCATTACATCCTGGAAAATCGGCAGAAATCTGCTTCGAAGACAGAATTATTGGATGGATTGGTGAATTGCATCCACGCTGGCAAACGAAATACGGTTTACAAAAAAATACGATATTGTTTGAACTTAATTTACACAGCTTAAAACCAAAACTTCTGCCCCTTATCAAGGAGATTTCTAAATTCCCGCCTGTAAGACGAGATATTGCAATTATTGTTGATAATGAGATTAGTGCATATTCATTACTATCCTGTATGCAGACAGTGAAATCAGCAATTATATCGGATATATCATTATTTGATATTTATCGCGGTAACGGTATGGAAAGTAACAAAAAAAGTCTTGCATTCCGTGTATTGTTGCAAGATACTGAGAAAACACTGACGGATGAGCAAGCAGAATATGCAATAACAAGTCTAATAACAATATTGAAAAATCAGTTTGGCGCCGAACTGCGTAACTGATACTTGTTAAGATTTGTACTTGAATTTCCTTCGTAGATTAATAATCTTGATAGCGTATTAATCTGTATTTTCTAAGGGCGCTACTAATTACTGAATTGCCTCTGTATTAAGTTAATATTTACACAAAATTATAATTAAAAGGAGTGAAGTATGGCATTAACAAAAGCTGAATTAGCTGATCTATTATTTGAGAATGTCGGACTAAATAAACGTGAAGCGAAAGACATGGTTGAGTCTTTCTATGAGGAAGTGCGCACCGCCTTACAAAACGGAGAGGGTGTTAAATTGTCCGGTTTTGGCAATTTTCAGTTACGTTCAAAACCGCAACGCCCCGGAAGGAACCCAAAAACAGGTGAAGAAATTCCGATTACTGCACGTCGTGTAGTGACATTTCATGCTAGTCAGAAATTAAAAGCCTTGGTCGAAAAAAATTATCATGGAAAGTAAAAAAACAAATAACACATTGTTGCCAATCCCTGCTAAGCGCTATTTTACAATTGGGGAGGTAGGGATACTTTGTGATGTCAAACCGCATGTGTTGCGCTATTGGGAGCACGAATTTTTACAATTAAAACCAGTTAAACGTCGTGGAAATCGTCGTTATTACCAACGCCAAGAAATTTTATTGATACGGCGCATTAGAGAGCTACTGTACGTACAAGGCTTTACAATCAACGGTGCACGGAATCAATTGGAACATATTACAGAATCACATACATCTGATAAAGACAATATTAATCTGTTTTTTCCAAAGATGGATTTAGGTTATATCCGGTGTGAGATTAATAGTATTAAGTCACAATTGCTTTCATGAAATAGTATTTCAGTGATAGCTTCAAAAGTTTGAGTGTTTTGTTTGCTATAATTATGCACTCGGGGCGTAGCGCAGCCTGGTAGCGTACTTGCATGGGGTGCAAGTGGTCGGAGGTTCGAATCCTCTCGCCCCGACCATGTGATTAAGTATGTCTGTAAATTTGATTGATGCAAAATTTAATGTGCCGGAACATATTTCTTTCGATAAATTTATAACCAGTAGCTTATAAAAATGCGCATATTGCTCAGTAACGATGATGGCTATTTTGCGCCCGGTCTTGCTTGTCTTGCTGATTTTCTCTCGAAAATGGCAGAAATCATAGTAGTTGCTCCTGAAAGGGATCGAAGTGGATCCAGTAATTCATTAACACTGGATCGCCCGCTTAACTTGCAAAAATCTCATAATGGTTTTTATTATGTCAATGGAACACCAACGGATTGTGTCCATCTGGCAGTCACAGGTATGCTTGATGTAATGCCGGATATGATCATATCCGGCATAAATCAAGGCGCTAACATGGGTGACGATACAATCTATTCGGGTACTGTTGCCGCGGCTACCGAAGGTTTCTTGCTGGGCATTCCTTCAATAGCCGTTTCCTTGGTTAATGCGTCTCGTGGAAACTACTTGACTGCTGCACGTGTTGCAGCTGATATGGTGAGTCACTTCAGAGAAAATGAAATCCAGAGCCCGGTTCTGTTAAATATTAATGTGCCGGATATCGAGTATCACCAACTTAAAGGGATCGAGGTTACTCGACTGGGGCGACGCCATAAAGCTGAGCCAGTGATCAAATCACAAAGTCCTCGCGGAGAAGTTATGTACTGGGTTGGCGCTGCAGGCCCTGCACAGGATGCGGGCAAAGGTACAGACTTTTATGCAACCCAGAATGACCGGGTTTCAGTGACTCCACTGCAGATTGATTTAACCCGATATGATCAATTGGATTTCATAGCAAGGTGGCTTGATAATCAGGCACCTGTTATGTTTAAGTGATATAAATTTTTGTGAGTAATGATTGGTGAATGTGAGTCATTCTGGAATTGGTATGACCTCTCAGCGTACGCGTATGCGCATGATTGAGCGCTTGCGTACACAAGGGATTGCTGATGAAGTGGTCTTATCAGCGATGAGTACAATTCCTCGTCATATTTTTGTTGAAGAAGCGCTTGCGAGCAGAGCTTACGAAGATGTTGCTTTGCCCATAAATTATGGACAAACCATATCAAGTCCATGGATTGTTGCACGAATGAGTGAATTATTGCGTGTAAATACAAACTTAGAAAAAGTACTGGAAATTGGGACTGGCTGTGGATATCAGACAGCTGTACTAGCAAAGATTGCACAGAAAGTTTATTCGGTAGAGCGCATAGGATCATTATTAACGCGAACTAGAATTCGATTGCAAGAATTGCAAATTAGAAATATTTATTTAAAACATGCAGATGGCTTACTTGGACTTGCAGAAGCCGGGCCATTTGATGGTATTATCATGACAGCGGTGACTACACATGTTCCTATTTCATTGTTGGAACAAATAGTTGTCGGTGGCAGAATGATTTTTCCCAAAGGGACTCAGAAACAGAATTTGTGTGTTATTGAGCGCAATCCTCAAGGGTATAATGAGACCGTGCTGGAAGAGGTAAATTTTGTCCCCTTGCTCGGGGGGGTTGTAAAAAAATAGTAGCTCGGGGAACATAAAATGACAAATGTTGCAATGATCAATACTGATAGTTGTAATTGTATCGTTAAGTTATTTATTTTTATGACAAGAAAATCAAAATCGTGCACGTGTAGTTTTTATTTGCTGTTGATTACCTATCTTTTTCTATTGGGATGCAGCACGACACAACCGCCTGTGCCGGTTGTTGATCGTGTGAAAACCGATTCTGCAGCGTCAGCTAGATCGATCGAGTCCAACAATCTGGATCGTCATCAGTTTTATATTGTGCAGCAAGGGGATACCCTATATGGCATTGCGCTTAAAAATAATATTGATTACAAAAAATTGGTGGAATGGAATGAGATTACAGATCCAAATTCCATCAAGCCAGGACAAAAAATTAGCTTGTCTATGCCGATAAGTGATTCACAGCCCATATTGTTTGCATTACCTCAGCAACCGATAACTACAGCTATCGAACCGAGTGTGGATTCTTCCGATTTTGCAAACAATAATGTTGATGCCAGTAGGCTAAAAACGAGTCCGAAGGCCCTTAAATTGCCTTTCTCAGAACAAAATGTGGCTCGATTACAATATCCGGAAAATCATACCTCGCCATCTGCAGCGCAACCTTCTCCAGTTACCCCTGCTGTGATGGCAAATACTAAAATTGAAACGGCTCCTCAACCCGAAACATCAAAGGCGGATATACCAACAAGTCATTCGATTGCTGAATGGATCTGGCCTACAACAGGAAAATTACTATCATCTTTTTCCAAGAATTCGAAGGGTGTAAAGATATCAGGTCAAGCTGGACAACCAATATTGGCATCGGCTGCAGGTGAAGTTGTCTACAGTGGACATGGACTTCGTGGTTATGGGAATCTGATCATTATCAAGCATAACAATACATTTCTCAGCGCCTATGCCCATAATAGCAGGCTACTGGTCAAAGAAGGCGAGGCTGTGGCAAAAGGGCAGAAAATTGCGGAAATGGGAAATACTGATACAGATATGACCCAGTTGCATTTTGAGATCCGTAAACATGGTAAGCCGGTTGATCCATTGGAATATCTACCCAATCAATCTTAATTAAAGGAATGAGCAGACCAGCAACTGGTTGGAAATTATTATTCCTTCTACAATCGCCCTGCAGTCTCATTCTAAAATCGGAAGTCGCATATACTCCAGAGCTTGTATGATGTGCTTTGTCGCCACTTCAGAATCATTCTGATTAGCCAGGGCGATCGCTTTTTCCAGATGTTTGATAGACTCCGTTATGCGTTGATGTGATATTGTCAACTCATTTTCTGCAGCTCTTGCATGAGTAAGACTTTCCTGCGCATATTCTAATAAGGTCTTGGTGTGTCCTGCTTTGCCATGTATGCGCGCAGTTTCAGCGAGTTTTATAGTTTCAGTTATATGGTGGTTAGCATTTGAGGCGGTGACTTCTGATGAGCTAAAAAGAAACGTTAATGTGCTCATAATAGCTACGATAATGATTTTTGACTGCCTGGATTCCATAATGCCGCCTCAATGTTAATTGATAATAAAGTATCCGTTACCTCATATGTTTATACCATAATCCTATGGGTGCTCATGGATAACAATCAGATTTTTTATAGCATAGTTTGATATAAGGAAGATTCATATTTTTATATGAATTAAAAAGATTAAACCCGTTATTTATAAAAAATAGATTGAGCAATAGTGATCGCAATTCAATGATTAATTAAATTATTGAGTATTTCATAATCTACCCATCCTTGAGTAATTGTTACGCCTTGTATTTGAGTCAATGGCTTTGAGGGTTCACCCAGATCAGACAAAACTGCAACAGCCTCATCAAAGCGTTGTTGGTGGGTGTAGCCGCTTACCGTGATCAGCGTCGGGAGGAGTGCGGCTCGTGCTGATTTGAGTCCATTTTCTGAATCTTCTATTGCGATACACTGTTGTGCAGGCAAATCAAGCTGATTGAGAACCCAATGATATATATCGGGCGCCGGTTTCTTCGATGGAACAATGTCGCCGGCACCAATGACGTCAAACCAGTCAATTGATTCTTCACCTAATGTGGATTTAAGCAGGGAAGTGACATTTTCCATAGTTGTTGTGGTTGCGATTGCAAATTTTATTTTTTTCTGCCGTAATTCTTGAATTAACCGTGCAACACCGGGACGCAATGGAATATTGCCAGTTTCCATCAGTGATTCAAAGTATTTGGTTTTAGCTTTGTGCAGACTGGCAATCCAATTCGTCAGATCGTTTTTATTGAGCTCGGAAGGGACAAAATTTTCCATGAAATAGCGAATTCGTTCTTTTCCGCCAGTAATTTCTAATAGCTTACCATAAAGATCAATATCCCAATTCCAATCGAGATTAAATTGTTGAAATGCGGCATTGAAAGCAACGCGATGGCCATCTTGCTCAGTATCTGCAAGCGTGCCATCAACATCAAATAGTACAGCTTGCAACTTTTTTTGATTTTTCATTTTCTTGGTTAATTTCAGTTGTTGTCAGGTGAATGGTAACTGGCACGTTGCAAACGGTCCGCTATGGCTAACCAGTTGGGATGATCAGGAGGTGATTCTATCAGCATATAATCAAATTCTGCTTGATCAAACTGGCGTAATTTAGCATAAAGTTGTCGACCATAAGCGACCGGATCTTCCGGCATGGAGAATTGCTCGATAAATTGATTTGAGAATTCCGGTTTATTGGTATTCGACCAGGTGATGACCATGACGCGTAAATTCTTTTCAGCCAGTATAAAAGCCTGCTGCCATATTTGTGTATTCGAATACACCCTTAATGGTGTCATTGGCGCATAGTGGGCTGGTAATGACCCAGAAGTTCGGATTGACTGATTATTGATATGATGTGCAAGAATGACAGAGTTATTTAAGGCTGCTTCAAGTTCTAATAATGTAATACTGCCTGGCCGCAGTATTTGCGGTATTTCATCGTGAAAGCTGACAATGGTGCTTTCCAAGCCTACATTACAAGCTCCGCCATCGAGAATCATATCAACAGTGCTGCCTAATTCTTGATGCACATGCGCTGCCAAGGTTGGACTAATGCGTCCAAAACGGTTAGCAGAAGGTGCTGCCAAGGCTTTTTCCGGTCCTAATGCGCGTAATAAAGCCAATGCAACAGGATGCGCTGGGAATCTGATCCCAACGGTGCCTTGCCCGCCGGTAACACTATCAGGAATGCGATTGCTGCGCGGTAGAATTAATGTTAAAGGTCCGGGCCAGAAGTGATTGGCTAATTTCCATGCTGAGTCCGATATAGCTTGTGCCCAATAGTGAAGATGGGAAATATTGCCAATATGAACGATCAGCGGATGATCGATAGGGCGTTGCTTTATTTTGTAAATCTTCTCTATGGCGACTGGATTTGTCACGTCGGCGCCAAGTCCATATACAGTCTCAGTCGGAAAGGCTACTATGCCCCCTGTACGCAAAATTTGAGCGGCTGCAGTAATTTGATCCAGTTGTACTGGAGATAAGTCAGATTGTGTGAATGCGTACTGTGTATGTTTCATTCGTGTGATTTGATTGTTAGATGCAAATGAGAGCTGATGGGATTGATAAGGAATTATAGTTTGCTGTCATGCCGATCATAACCTAGCATACCTTGCAACAAGCGTACGATATAGAAACATAACCAATTTACTGCATAATTCCATCTGGAAAAAATTTTTTTGTCTGTTGATGTGATTAAGGTGGATTCTTGTGAAATTGCAGTTCTTAGGCTGGTTCGCAGCTTGCTGGCGAACTGAGGGTCTGCAATGAAAACATTGGCCTCGCGTGCAAGAAGTAAACTGAAGGGATCAATATTGGATGAACCTACTATTGCCCAATATTGATCAATAACGGCTACTTTGGCGTGTAGATAGCTGCGATTATATTCATAAATTTTTATGCCGGCTTGCAATAGATCCTCATATAACGCCTGAGTGGCATAATGTTGCAGAGGGTATTCAATTCTACCTTGCAATAAGAGTTCGACATTGACACCTCTTCGAGCAGCATTTTTCAACGCATTACTGAATTTTCTTCCAGGCAGGAAATAGGCGTTGGCAATAATAATTTCATTATTTGCTTGATTAATACCTTCCAGATAAGCGTGCTCAATATCATGGCGATGGCGCCAATTATCGCGGATAACAAACGCAGCTTTCTGGTTTCCGCAAGAATTGTTTGCCGGTTTTATAGTGTTGGGAGTGATCCAGCGTTTCTTAAAGTGTGCCCATGCAACTAGGATCCATAAATGTTTCACAGCCTTATGGATCTGAATCAATAACGGCCCTTTAATAACAACTGCATAATCGAAGCGTGGTGTCAATTTCTCGGGATTGTCCTGATCGTCAATGATGTTAATCCCACCGATATAGGCGATTTGAGCGTCGATAAGTGTCAATTTGCGGTGCATTCGACGCAGACGGTAACGACGTGGCATTGAGAATATAAATTCTGGACGGAATATGAGTACCTTAATACCGGCTTGCAGCATAGGTTTTATTTCTGCCGTGGGAAAGTTTTGTGAGCCAAATCCGTCAAATAACAGATGTACAGATACGTCACGTTGTGCTGCGCGTTTTAAAGCAGCTATGATCTTTCTGCCAACGGCATCGTATTCCAAAATATACGTTTCAATATGTATTTCAAATTGCGCCTTTTCGATTGCGGCCTCTAGCTCAGGAAAATATTCCTCACCATTATGCAAAAGAGTAATGAGGTTGCCTTCAACAAAATCAATATCTTTCATTGATGAATAAGCTTCGTTGTGAATGCAACAATCGGGTTTCCAGATTTATACTACCGATATTGGGACGCACGATTATGAAATCTTCAACATTCTATCCAATGCTAATCTTGCTTGCTTTGCTTCTTCCAGAGGTACTTTGATCTGATTCACGATATTGCCATTGACCAGATTCTCTAACGTCCAGGCCAGATGCTGCGGATCAATTCGTGCCATGGTTGAGCACATACATACCATGGGTGACATAAATTGAACGATCTTACCTTGGGATTTGAATTCTTCTGTAATCCGGCTGACCAGATTCAATTCGGTGCCAACCAGCCAGCGCGTCCCGCTTTTTGCTGCAGCGATGGTTTTAATAATATACTCGGTTGAGCCGACATAATCCGAAGCTTTGCAAACTTCATAATTGCATTCCGGATGCGAAATGACAATGCCGTCGGGGTATTGATTGCGAAAACGGATAATATGCTGTGGTTGAAACATCTGGTGAACGGAACAATGTCCCTTCCACAAAAAAATCTTTGCCTTAGTAATTTGCTCTGGAGTTAATCCACCCATAGGTTCATCAAAATTCCACACGGGCATTTCTTCTAATGGAATGCCTAACTGATGTCCACTCCAGCGGCCCAGATGCTGATCAGGAAAGAACAGCACCTTTTCTCGCTGTTTAAAAGACCATTGCAATACTTTGCTGGCGTTGCTGGATGTGCAAACAATACCATTGTGTTCGCCGCAAAAGGCTTTAAGATCGGCGGCAGAATTGATATAGGTGACGGGGGTAATTGTTTCGTCAGGATTTATAATTTCTGAGATTTCCCGCCATGCTCGTTCGACATTCGAGAGATTGGCCATATCTGCCATTGAGCAGCCGGCCGCCAAGTCGGGTAAAATTGCAACTTGTTCTGGGCTTGAGAGTATATCCGCAACTTCAGCCATAAAATGAACCCCGCAAAATACCAGATAATCGGCATCGGTCTGAGCGGCCAGAAAAGAAAGTTTCAAGGAATCGCCCGTCAGATCGGCATGTCGATATACATCCGCACGCTGATAGTGATGAGCCAGGATCACGGCACGCTTACCTAGATTCTTTTTGGCTGCGATAATGCGCTGCGCGCACATTTCGTCCTCTAATTGATCATATTGCTCAAATTCAAATACTCTTTTGGGCATTGTCATGTGGTATTTTCCTAAAGATTTATTAAGTAATGTACAGCATTCTATTTGAATATGTGGATCCATCGATCAAATTAGAGGGTTTCTAGCGTAAAAGTTTCTAGAGTCAATACATTAAATGAGAATTAGCGTTCTGATATAATTTTGCAAGAGTATGTTATTAAAATTAATAATAGAGATAATCCATATTCAGAATTCTGGAACTAAGCGCGAGTAATTTTTAATGAGTAAGCAACCCTATTTTAGCTCACCCTTAATTTTTTTCATTATCCTGATTTTGCTGACATTATGGTTAGATGTATTAACCAGGCCGCCTGAGAAAAATAAAAATGATAATACTTACTTCAATCCAGACTATATTGTAGAAGATTTGTCGGGTATTCGAGTGGATCATAATGAAGGCATTCAACGTGAATTTTCAGCGCAAAAACTGCTTCATTATCTGGATGAAAAAGTTACTCAATTGGAGCAAACAAATTTTATTAATATTGATCCGGGAAATCCTCTCATGCGCTTGCATGCTGATCAAGCTGAGATAAAAAATAAAGGAGCAGATATTTACTTGACAGGAAATGTATCAGCAACGAGAGGTGCTGATGACGACAAAAATAAAATAACGTTGAGTACCGATTTTTTATACCTCATGCCGGATGAAAATTTGGTAAAGACAGATCGGGCGGTGACCATTACAAAATTGAATACTATAATTCATGCGACTGGCTTGGAGTTCAACAATCGCATTGGAAAGATACAACTACTGTCGAAAGTAAGCGCTGTTAATAACTAATTGATAAAATTATGAAACTGCTGATAACTATGTGTTTTTGGGGTGTATTCTCTATTTCTGCTGCTTGGGCTGAGCGCGGTGACCGTGAGAAGCCCATTCATTTGGAAGCGGATCGTGCAACCGTAGAGGATGTGAATCGCAAAGAGGGAACACGGATCAGTATTTTTACCGGAAATGTAATCCTGACGCAGGGAACCTTACGTATTAATGCTGATAAAGTAATTATGAAAGAAGATTCGCAAGGGTTTCGGCATGCAACCGCCACGGGGAGTCTTGTCAGCTTCCGTCAAAAACGTGATCGGATGAATGAGTATGTAGAGGGTTGGAGTGAGCGGGCTGAATACGATAGTAAAACAGAAAAAATCGAATTATTTCGTCAAGCGCGATTAATACGCGGTGAAGATGAAGTGCTGGGCGATTATATTTCCTACGATATGAATAGTGAGTTTTTTCAGGTGATTGGCAGTAAAGAACGGGGTGTTGAGACAGGACCCGATAAACGGGTGCGGATAATCATTCAGCCTAAAAATAAACCCGAATAGTTTAAGCTGCCCAGTTAAATACGGATGTAATTGCATGGTATGAGCGAGTTAAAGGCAAATAATTTAAAAAAACGGTATAAGTCGCGTACGGTCGTGGAGGATGTTTCCTTTTCACTCAGTAGCGGAGAGGTGATTGGTTTGCTTGGGCCCAATGGTGCTGGAAAAACAACCTGTTTTTATATGATTGTTGGGCTATTGCCTCTTGATGGCGGTGGAATCTATTTGGATGATCAGGATTTAAGCCTGTTGCAGATTCATCAGCGGGCAAAGCTGGGATTAAGTTATTTGCCACAGGAAGCATCTATTTTTCGGCGCTTGACGGTGGAAGAGAATGTTCTCGCAGTATTAGAGTTGCAAAGCCTGGATGAAGATACAAAACAGAGGCATTTAGATGACTTATTACACGATTTGCATATCAGTCATTTGCGTAATAATCCTGCTATTAGTTTATCGGGAGGTGAGCGCCGCCGAGTTGAGATAGCTCGTGCTTTGGCATCGCAACCTCGTTTTATTTTGCTCGATGAGCCTTTTGCTGGGGTTGATCCCATTGCGGTTCTGGATATCCAGAAAGTGATAGCCTTTCTTAAGGAGCGAAAAATCGGTGTGCTGATTACCGATCATAATGTCCGCGAAACATTAGGGATTTGCGATCGGGCTTATATCATTAGTGAAGGGCATGTGCTGGCAAAAGGTCGATCGGAAGAAATCATAGATAATGAAAAGGTCAGAGAAGTTTATTTGGGAGAGCATTTCCGATTATAAGAAAAAGGTGGGATTGATGTTGCATCAATTAGTAACAGTTGTTTTTTCGGGATTATGAAGCCAACACTCCAACTCAAGCTGACTCAGCAACTGAAACTAACTCCTCAGTTACAGCAATCCATCCGACTGCTACAGTTATCAACACTTGAGCTGAATCAAGAAATCGAGCGTATTGTGCAGGAAAATCCATTGTTGGAATTGCGCGATGACTGGAGTTCATCTGAGGCGAATAATTCATCTGAATCTGTAGAATCTCCCCGTTCCGTAGATTCTGAAAGTGCTTCAATCGAAGGGAGCGAATCTGAAGCCGATATTGTATCGGAAGAAAATTTTGAACCGGATTCTGAATGGTTACAAGAAAATAGTTCTGCTCATAATACCTTTGAGAATGATGATTGGGAAGCATTGCAGGTTCCTGATAAGCCACTAAGTTTGCGAGGACATTTGAATTTTCAAGTGTCCTTAAGCTCAATCTCCGAGTATGAAAGAAAAATTATTGGGTTGTTGATTGACAGTTTGAATGACGATGGTTATTTATTGCAGGACTTGGGTGAACTGGTGGATTTGCTACCAGCAGAACTGGGGATTGATTTGCAGGATTTGGAAAGTGCGCTCATGCACTTGCAGCAATATGATCCACCTGGTGTGGGTGCGCGTGATCTAAAGGAGTGCTTAGTATTGCAGCTGCAGGCATTACCAGGTGAAGTGACATACCGCGCCCAGGCTATAAAAGTTGTACAAGAATATTTAGGGATTCTGGCGTCACATGATTTCGCGCAAGTCAAAAAGTTATTAGGATGTGATGATCTAACCCTAAAAGCTATCCAGAAACTGATTACCAATTTGAATCCTAAGCCTGGTATTCAGTTTAATTTCCAGAGTGAACGCTACATTATTCCTGATATTACAGTTGTAAAAAGAAATGGAGTTTGGTTGGCGAATCTTAATATGAGCGCAATTCCACGTCTCAATATTAATCATCTATATGCTAATATATTGAAACAAGAACATCATTCTGCACGTGGTCTCATAAGTCAGTTGAATGAAGCGAAATGGCTTATTAAAAATGTTCAGCAACGTTCAAGCACTATCCTTAAAGTTGCTGGTGTAATTGTAGAACGTCAGCAGCAGTTTTTTGAACATGGAGAAGTTGCGATGCGCCCGCTTGTGCTAAGGGAAATTGCAGAAACATTAAATTTGCATGAATCAACAGTATCCCGGGTAACGACGCAAAAATATATGTATACTCCGCGGGGTATTTTTGAGCTTAAATATTTTTTTGGAAGTCATGTTTCCACCGATTCAGGAGGAGCTTGTTCAGCTACGGCCATTCGTGCATTAATCAAGCAATTGATACAGGAAGAGAATTCAAAAAAACCACTCAGCGATAATAAAATTTCAACTATTCTTGAACAACAAGGGATCGTTGTTGCGCGTCGTACCATTGCGAAGTACCGGGAATCATTACAGATTCCTGCAGCCAATCTTCGTAAATCAATTTAATTCGAATAAAGGAAAAATATGAACCTTAAACTTACTGGTAACCATGTAGAAATTACTGATGCAATGCGAGATTATGTGACCTCAAAAATCAGCAAGGTTACACGTCATTTTGATCATGTGATCGATGTCAGCGTCATTCTATCGGTAGAAAAGCTTAAACAAAAAGCTGAAGCAAATGTACATGTGCGCGGTAAAGATATTTTTGTTGAAACCGACAGTGAGGATATGTATGCATCTATAGACAGTTTGGTGGATAAATTGGACCGGCAAATTCTCAAGCATAAGGAAAAGAACCTTGAACGACGGAATCATGGTTCATTGAAAGATCAAGATTTCGGATAATTCGAGCTGATTCAGGTATCCAGTTTCTCCAGATAGAATTAATGTATTTTCGTGAACACTATTAATTGCGTTCAAACCTTGCATTCTGTGCTACCGTTTGGATGAAATGACTCTATTCCCTATGAATCAAATTTCACAACTGTTATCCGTTTCAAATGTTATTGTCGATTTAGATGTTACTAGTAAAAAACGTGTTTTTGAGCAAGCTGGTTTATTGTTTGAGAATACAAATCAGATTGCCCGTAGTCAGGTTTTTGATAGTTTGTTTGCACGCGAGAAACTTGGTTCAACTGGCCTGGGGCAAGGTGTAGCTATTCCGCATGGACGTATAAAGGGATTGCGTGAAGCGGTAGCGGCTTTGGTGACGATGAAAGAAGGGGTGCCTTTTGATGCACCTGATGGTCTACCGGTTAATATCGCATGTATTTTACTGGTTCCGGAAAAAGCGACTGACAAGCATCTGCAGATTTTAAGCGAGCTGGCGCAAATGTTTAGTGATAAGTCATTTCGTGAAAGTATCTTACATTGCAGAGACGCTGCAGCAATTCATAAACTTATTGTTGATTGGGAGCCGAATGTCGCGAATTAGTATTGCTCAACTCTTTGACGATAAGAAAGAAAAGCTTAAGTTGACCTGGATCGCAGGACAAAATGGCGGCGCTATTGAATTGAGTGATGAGAAGATTGCGCAATCGGGTCAGGGTATGATTGGCCATTTGAATTTTATTCATCCGGACTGGATTCAAGTAATTAGCATCGATGAGATTCATTATTTAAAAAAACTGGAAGCCGCTTCTCTGGAGAAAAAGATTAATCAACTTACTCAACAGAGTAACGTGGCTTGTATTATTGTCGCGGATAATGCCGAAGTGCCTGCACCTATTTTCAATATGGCCAGCACATTCAATATTCCGCTGCTACATTCACCTTTTCCCGGCTTGGAAGTAATCTGGTTAATACGTACTTATCTAAGTAGCGTGTTGGCACCGTCCTGTAGTTTGCACGGTGTGTTTCTAGACGTACTGGGCGTGGGGGTGCTGATAACAGGGGAAAGTGGCGTCGGTAAAAGTGAATTGGCTCTGGAATTGATTAGTCGTGGCCACGGCTTGGTAGCGGATGATGTCGTTGAATTACGACGCATTGCCCCGGAAACATTGGAAGGCCTCTGTCCCCCAATGTTGAGAGATTATTTGGAAGTGCGCGGATTAGGTATGCTGAATATCCGTACAATTTTCGGTGAAACCGCAGTGCGACGGCGGAAAAATATGAAACTGATTGTACATTTGCAAAATTGTGGCGGAGCCGGTTCTGGTTTATTGGAGCGATTGCCGATTAGTGATCTTACTGAAAAAATCATGAATGTTGATATCCCTAAGGTAATTATTCCTGTTGCAGCGGGTCGTAATTTGGCTGTTCTGGTGGAAGCAGCAGTGCGAAATTATGTCTTGCAATTACGTGGAATAGACGGTACGAAAGAGTTTATCGAACGGCATGAACGAGAAATGAATCACCAATTAGAGAATAAGGATCCGCATTAAGTACCTTTTTCTTTAGTTTTTTGTAGCTCGTCCAGTTTTTCAAATCCATGTACATTTCGATGAAAAATCCTCACACGATTACCTTGGCATTGACCGGAGCATCTGGAATGCCTTACGGGATTCGTTTGCTCGAGATGTTGTTGCAAAAGGGTAAGCAGGTTAATCTGCTGTACTCAAAAGTGGCACAGATTGTTGCGCAACAGGAGATGAATTTTACGCTGCCTGCCAGTGCCAAAGAAGCAGAGGCTTTTTTTAGTCGTCAATTCCATGCGCAAGATGGACAGTTGCGCGTTTTTGGGCGTGAAGAATGGTTTGCGCCAGTCGCTTCGGGATCAAATCCGGCTGATGCAATGGTTATTTGTCCTTGTACCATGGGAACTTTAGCTGCCATAGCTGCAGGTATGAGTCAGAATTTGATTGAGCGTGCTGCTGATGTTGCGTTAAAGGAAAACCGGTTACTTATCATCGTTCCCAGGGAGATGCCGTTTTCAGTAATTCATCTGGAAAATATGCTCAAGTTGGCACGGGCAGGCACAGTAATTCTGCCGGCTAACCCGGGTTTTTACCATCATCCGGAAACGATACAGGATATGGTGGATTTTGTTGTGGCCCGAATTCTTGATCATCTAGGGGTCGATCATGCTTTGATTACCCGTTGGGGAGCAGAAAGATAAAATCTTCGTTACTCTACAGGATTATCGATTAGCATTCTGAAGTGTTGCAACGCGTGATAATCAATAGTGTTTGGTTTGAAAGCTTCCCGCCTCTGTAATTACATAATGCATTGCGATATCATGCGCTTGCGGATAAGTATCTTCTAATCGTTGTATTTCAAAAGCCACGCCAAGACTGAGAGGTTGTCGCTGATAACTAGCTAGTGTGCGATCGAAAAAGCCACTGCCATAACCTAACCGATAGCCTCGCTGATCAAATCCCACCATGGGTATTATCACTGCATCCGGCCGGACAATTTGGGTGTCTACTGGTATCGGAATACCGTAAGCACCATTTTTCATCGGTGTATCCATCGACCATTCGCGGAAGCATAGGGGTGTATCCTTGTCGATGATTTCCGGCAATGCAAGTGTAGCGCCATTCTGGATAAAATATCGGGCTATGGATCGCGGATCGTATTCACCACGGAATGGACAATATATCCCGATAATCATTTTATGCGGGTTGGGCAATTTTTGCATAAGATTACCTGAAATTGCCTGACTCCATTTCCAATGCGTTTTTCCCGGAATATTTTCACGAGCAGAGATCAATCGCTTTCGTTGATGTTTTTTCCATTCAAATAAGTTTTCCACAGTTTCTAATTTAAATCCCAGGCGAAGAGTGACCAGACAAGAAAGTTTGTTTAATTAATTTTCTGACAGGTGCCGGAATACCTTTCGCAAGCGCATTCATTGGTTTGGTCCAAATAAATTTGGATAGTGTAATCAACGAGTCTGAGGAGGTTACCTGTAGTAATTGCGGGTGTATGCGTAATTTGAAATGTGTGAATTGATGGTCTAATGTTGGCAATTTAATCGGTGCTTTTACTTCAATATTTAAATTGCGTTGACAATGATTGATGACATCTATTCCGACGCCAATTTCAGGCGGACACCATAATCCTCCCCAGATACCTGGAGATGGCCTTTGTTCCAGCAGTATATTGTGTCGTTCCATCAACAGCAAAAAAATGGCTTCTTTCTGTGGTAATGGTCTGCGAGGTTTTGCGGTAGGGACTTGATTCACGCGGTCTTCTTTTAATGCTACACATTCCGATTGCAGTGGGCAAATTTTACACCGTGGAGCATGCCGAGTACAAACGCTAGCGCCTAAATCCATCAATGCTTGAGTATAGGCTTCGATTTTGCCGTTATGATAATGAACGGGTAATGATTCTTCGGCTTTCTTCCATAGCAAATTCTGTGTTTTGTTTTCTCCCGGGTAACCGGAAATACCATAATAACGTGCAAAGATTCGTTTAACATTGCCATCCAAGATTGCTTCTCTCTGACCAAAGGAAAAAACTGCTATTGCGGCTGCTGTTGAGCGTCCAATTCCCGGTAATTTTTGAATAGTCTCCCGTGTGCAGGGAAATTGTCCTTGATAGTAGTGCATTACTTCGCGGGCTGTTATGTGTAGATTACGTGCGCGCGAATAATAGCCAAGACCACTCCAAAGACTTAGTACAGTGTCAAGCGAAGCTTGTGCGAGGCTATCAATTGTCGGGAATTCCTGCATGAATCGCGCATAATATGGAATGACCGTATTGACCTGGGTTTGTTGTAACATAATTTCTGATAGCCAGATTGCATAAGGATCACGACTTTTTTGCCACGGTAAATGATGACGGCCATGTTGACCATGCCAGATAATTAAGCGTTCTGAAACGATTGACATAATGGCAAAGATAGTTTTCTTCGATAAGTTGGGTTTTGGAAATAAGGAAATAAAAGTTCTTTTGCAATATTCTACTCGAAGATAACTTCACGAAACTTGGCGTTAGGGGTCAGTACTTCCATGCTGACGAGCTGTGTTAACTCGATTTGTATTCTTGAGTCGTTATCGATAACAAGACATTCCTGTTTTTCTGAAGAATTGACTATATCAATTGCTGTACCTTCGATTATTAGTCGGTTTTTTAAAACGAGCCTGAGCCGGTAACGATACATACAAGCAACTTCCACGAAATCATGTTGCTCACACGAGATTGCATTCTCAGTCATATTACTAATCCTTTTAGTGGCTTTAAGACAGCATAATATACTCGACTAATTGCAAAAATAATTAGCCTTATACAATGTTGGATTTGTACCCTAAACGGCATCTTCAGAAGTGGATCATAAAGTTATTGTGTTACATATGGTTATCATTCATTCATATAGATTTATCAGAAAAATATTACAGAATCATTGACATGGGATTTTTTCCCACGTATAGTTCATTTGTGTGTGGGAAATGGTTACACATAGATCTGCTCGGTGTAACCAGGATTTATGTTCTCTGACACATCAAGTAAGAAAACAGCCCTAAGGCATTTTTATCCCTCTCAATGCCTTCTGGGCTGTTGATACGTAATAAGAATTTTAAGAAAAGTTAAGTTGAGAATCAGTTTATTTTTTTATCACTAAAACTTTTGTGCTGATAAGGGGAATTAACATGCCAGATACTGGTTACTTTTTCTCTTATGGAGCATGTGTGTATTAACTATTAAGGGTATTTTACTTATTCGTTTATATACGCGAGTTTGTCTTTATTGCACAGAAAAAGTTGTAGTGTCATAAAACTCTTTAAAGGCAAAGATCAATGAATAAAAAAACAGAATCGGCATTGGAGAGAATTTCTCATAACAAAATAGAAGTTCCGCGGGTTTTAATCCTAATTCACGATTATATTTCTGGCGGGAACCTGGAATATATAGTTAAAGGGTGGGAATACGACATCACCGGCATCTACAATTCAAATAAAGCAGCCTTGTTCAGAGTAAAAATTGATAAGCCGGATCTTATTTTGACCGATATGGAGCTGGATGATGATAGCTTGTGTGTAAGTCATCAGCTCAACCTATCAATCGGAAACTCCAAACTTTGTGTTTATTTTACAAGCTATACCACTCAATCAATCATGCAGCGCACCATGACATTAGTTTCAGTCTTGGGCAATAGAGTCCGGGAATGTAATAATGAAAGGAACTGCCAAAATGCTGAGTCTGATTTTAATCGACATGATGCTGGGATCAGCAAGTCGTTAAGACCGGCAAAACAATCTTCTTCTTCTCTCAACCCAATCCGGGTATTGTTAGTTGATGATCAGCAAATAGTGCTTTGGGGATTGGAAAAACTGATTAATGGTCAGAAACCAAGAATGGAAGTTGTTGGATCAGCAGAAAATATTTTTCTTGCCAAACGACTGATTAAGGAAAAACGGCCAGATGTTTTGATACTTAATATCTATTTGGGTGATATTAATTGTGTAAATTATATTTCTGAGTTTGCCAATAACGGAGATACAAAGATCGTAATTTTTTGCAGAATACGCGATCAAGAAGTAATCGAACAAGCAGTACTTTCAGGTGCCCGAGGGATCGTATATCAGAAGGAATCCATTCAAACGATACTTAAAGTGATTGAGAAGGTTCATGACGGAGAACTGTGGTTTGATCGGGAAACGACCAGCCGTGCCTTTCTACAAAACTTCCATATGAGAAAGACAGCTTCTCCTTCTATTAATACTAGAAAGATCAGTGCACTTACACGGAAAGAATGCGAAATTCTTAAAGTGTTCTCTCAAGCCAGTGGTAGCGAGCAAAATAAACAAATTGCAGCACACTTACAAATGAGCGAATATACATTACGGAATCATTTATCCGCAATTTTCAAGAAATTAGGTATAAATAACCGATTTGGTCTTTTCATGTATGCCAGACGACATTTTCGGCGATCTGGATCCTCTATCAATAAAGTCCTTCAGTGATTGAACGTTAAAATCTACCGGTTCATTTTTGGGACATACAGAGTATACCGCGTGATCTGAATAATCGATCGAATCGAGTTGTGATTGGTTAGTCTACTCAGAGATTATTTCAGTAATTTTAGCTTCGATGACTGCTGTCAATGTAATTCCCAGTATTTCCAATGCGCTTTTAACAACAAGCTTCTAAGCCCTGGCTTATTTGCCGGATAAATACACTTTTGTCTGACACCATAGTGATTTCTTGATTCATGGCAAGATTTTTGAGATCAAGTTACAATCTTTTTCGCTTGTTATGTTTTAGAAATAATTGCCTTTATTTGGATAGTAGTAATGGAAATCATAAAAACAATGGGTTTATTTGTTGTGACTGCTTTGGCGGAGATAATCGGTTGTTATTTACCCTATCTTTGGTTGAAAGAAGGTAAGCCTCTTTGGCTGCTTTTCCCCGCAGTTATCAGTTTGGCATTGTTTGTTTGGTTGCTCACACTTCATCCTCAGGCTGCAGGACGTGTTTATGCAGCGTATGGCGGTGTCTATATTTGTGTGGCATTGATGTGGTTGTGGGGGATAGATGCAGTTCGTCCAGCCATCACTGATTGGATTGGTGTAGGCATTTGTTTGACTGGGGTAATTGTCATTATGTTTGGAGCACAGGTTATCAAGCCTGCCTAGCTTGCTGTCAGATTTTACTGATCTTTTGCTCAAGGTTTGCATCAACAATCTCCAATAATGAATTCGATAAAGCAGTCTTAGCGATCTTCGTTTCTCTAAGGGACGTGCTAATCCACCGCAGCGTATCTTAGGATTCCAGGAAACGGAATTATCGAGTCTGGGCGGCTGGGTATTGCTTCCATATAAAGGTGAGTACCAAGGAAGAATATGCGCTGGGGTGCATGAAGTGTTACGAGTACAGGCGTTTTGATGCAGGAATATAGAGTTCTCGATTTATTCATCTTACTCATGAAATAAGAACAATATTACCGCCGGTGGCAAGCTGAAGGCGGTAAAATGATATGTAGTCTCCGCATATTCGTATATTGAGAAATGTTTTCAAGTCAATTGCCCGGTCAGGAATCTCAGGGCGCTTTTTAATTATAAAACTTAGGGCAACTGGAGCTAAAGTTAATTGAATTTCACCTGCAACAAACCGGTAACAGCAGTCATCGTCAACTATAATAGCGGTCCGCTTCTGGCAAGTTGTGTTCACGCAGTATTGCAACAGGTTCGGCAAGTTGTTGTGGTTGATAATGCATCTTCTGATACGAGTTTGACAGAATTGGAAAATAAGCTTTCATCCGAGAAACTATTACACATTGTCCGTCTGCATAATAATGTAGGATTCGCTGCAGGTTGCAATGCCGGTCTTAAATTGTCCACTCAGTCGCTTATTCTTTTCCTAAACCCTGATTGTATTTTGCAGGGAAATTCAATGCAGCGTATGGTTCAGGTAATAGAATCAGATACTCATATTGGTATGGTCGGTGGTTTTCTGGTTAATCCTGATGGGTCCGAACAAGGAGGGGGGCGGAGAGCCATACCGACTCCTTGGCGTGCTTTTGTACGTGCTTTTGGATTGTATCGCTTAGAGAAATTTTGGCCCCATTTGTTTTTTGATTTTCACCTTAATAACAAGCCATTGCCCCTTGTACCCATTGAAGTCGAAGCAATTTCCGGTGCACTGATGCTGGTAAAGCGTGAAGCCATCGATGATGTGGGTCTGTGGGATGAAGATTATTTTCTACATTGCGAAGATTTAGATCTTTGTATGCGGTTCAAGCAAAAGAAATGGAAAATTGTTTTCATACCGGATGCTCCGGTTGTCCATTTTCAAGGAACCTGCAGCCACTCCCGACCTTTCTTTGTTACATGGCATAAGCATAAAGGAATGTTACGTTTTTATCGGAAATTTTTTCAGCGACAATATCCGCCGATGTTGATGGGATTAGTTTCTTTGGCAGTATGGTCTCGCTTTGGAGTTGCCGTGATGTTTCTTTCTGCACAATACTGTTACAGATTATTAAAAATAAAAATATGAATGAACAGAGTGTCGGATTGCTGGGTGCAACCAGCTTGGTTGGCCAATGTTTACTACGCCAATTAGTACATAACGATTATCGTATTTCCGCCTTCTCACGTCGTTTATTCACAGAAAATCATCCACAAATCATTTGGCGGCAGCTTGATAGGAAAGATTATTTTAGCGATCCTACAGAAAATAAAACTATTCCTCTTTGGTTATGCGTCGCTCCCATCTGGATATTACCAGAGCATTTTGATCTCTTATTAGCCTATGGCGCTCGCCGGATTGTTGTATTATCTTCCACCAGTCGTTTCACTAAAAACTTATCTACGGATTCCAATGAGCGAGAGATCGCAATGCGACTGATCAAAAGCGAAGAGAGGGTGCAGGCATGGATGACTGCGCATAAAATAGAATGGATATTTCTGCGGCCAACAATGATTTACGGGTATGGACGGGATAAAAATATTACTGAAATGATGCATTTTATTCGTAGGTTTGGATTCTTTCCGCTATTAGGATCAGCTCAGGGTTTGCGGCAGCCAATTCATGCCGAAGATGTCGCGACTGCATGTTTTAAGGCACTTACCACTTTTAGTTTAGCAAATCGTTCTTACAATTTGGGAGGAGGGGAGACTTTAACGTACCGTGCAATGGTAAATCGCATTTTTGCGGTATTGCATCAACCACAGCGCATATTGACGATACCACTGTGGCTTTTTCAGAGCGCTACATGGGTGATTCGATGGCTACCCCGTTATCGTCATTGGACGTCAGCGATGGCCGAAAGAATGAATCAGAATTTAAATTTTGATTGCTCAGACTTACAACAGGATCTGAATTTTTTTCCTAAAGCATTTGAGTTGACTGCAAAAGATTTGCCTGGTCAAGAATGATCATCAACAATTATAATTTATTCAATAAATTGCATATTTGTAATCGGGTAACACTTAATCATGGCGTTATATAGATGAAATTCAAATTTCGAGCTCCTCAGAATGAGGTTGCACAAGTATTGGTTAGTTTTAAGAAAGCTTTTAGAAACATTGGAGTTTTCAGTGCGGTCATTAATATGCTCATGCTTATGCCGGCCATTTACATGTTGCAGCTTTATGACAGTGTCCTTACCAGTCGCAACGAAACAACTTTGTTAATGCTAACGTTGATTATGCTAGGTGCTTATATTTTTATGGGTGCATTAGAATATATACGCAGCTTTGTTTTAATCCGGGTCGGTGCGCAACTCGATATGAAGTTGAATAAACGTGTCTATACTGCCGCTTTTGAAGAAAGCTTGAAACAGGGCGATGGCAATGCCGGGCAAGCTTTGAAAGATTTGACGAATTTACGGCAATTTCTAACGGGTAATGCCTTATTCGCTTTTTTTGATGCGCCGTGGTTTCCGATTTATTTGTTCGTGATATTCATGTTCCATCCCGGTTTGGGCATTTTTGCATTATGCGGCACGGCTATATTAATCGCACTTGCTTACATTAATGAAAAAATATCACATAAACCTTTGGCCGAGGCCAATTCAATGGCTGTAGCATCTACCAATGTGGCATCAAATAATTTACGTAATGCTGAAGTAATCGAAGCTATGGGTATGTTGCCCAATATACAATCCCGTTGGTATAAATTACACAGCCGTTTTCTTAATTTACAAGCTGAAGCCAGTGAAAAGGCAGGTGTTATGACTGCACTGTCCAAATCTTTCACTGTAGCATTGCAGTCGCTTATGTTGGGATTGGGCGCGTTACTGGTTTTAGAGAATAGCATTACTCCCGGAATGATGATTGCAGGCTCGATACTATTAGGTCGAGCTATCGCACCGGTTCAGTTATTAATCAGCGTGTGGAAGCAAATAGGGAGTACACGCAGTGCTTATGAGCGCCTCACTCAATTACTTGAACATAATCCGGCGCGTGAAGCGGGAATGGCATTGCCGAAACCAGTAGGTATCATTAACGTCGAAAGTGTTACTGCAGCTCCGCCTGGTGGGAAAGTTCCTGTTATTAAAGGGCTTTCGTTCTCTCTGAATGCCGGTGAGGTTCTCGGAATTATTGGCCCCAGTGGATCGGGGAAATCCACGCTAGCCCGGTTATTGGTTGGAGTATGGCCGGCTGCTTCGGGAAAAGTAAGATTGGATGGCGCAGATGTTTATCTTTGGAATAAAGATGAATTAGGTCCGCACATTGGGTATTTGCCTCAAGATATTGAGCTATTTGCAGGCACCGTCTCAGAAAATATTGCGCGTTTTGGAGAAATTCAAGCAGAGAAGGTTATTCTCGCAGCTAAACGAGCAGGTGTTCATGAGATGATTCTGAATATGCCTGAAGGTTACGATACAGTACTGGGCGGTGGTGGTGCGGGACTTTCCGGCGGACAAAAGCAACGCATTGGTTTAGCGCGTGCAATGTATGATGATCCATCATTAATCGTTCTGGATGAGCCAAATTCAAATCTGGATGACGTAGGTGAACAAGCGCTCCTGGCTGCCATCATTGATTTGCGTAAACGTGGGAAAACTATTGTCTTGATTACACACCGAACCAGTATTCTTGGTGCGACCAGCAAGTTATTACTATTGCAAGATGGCATGGTAAAAATGTTTGGTCCTACCAAAGAAGTGATCGAGACTTTGACAAAACAACAGCAAACTCAGCAGGCATTACTGGCACAAAAGAAAGCTGAAAATCAGACTGCCAACCAAGGTACTCAAACTGCTGATGTAACTGATACGAAAACTAGTTAAACGGAGTGTCACTCCGTTCTATCACGTATTGAGAATACTTCGATCAACGAATAGGAATAATGATGAAGCTTGTTGCTGAAGAAAAAGAATCAATTATTGAGAGTGTTCCAATGGTTGATCTATCTACTCAAGTCAAAACAGATGAAACAACTTATACAAAACTTGGCTGGTGGATTGTTTTGGCAGGGTTCTGTGGATTTATTCTGTGGTCATCTATTGCCCCTTTGGATAAAGGGGTGCCTGTTATGGGTACGGTTACTGTGGCGAGTCACCTTCAGGCAGTGCAGCATCAAACTGGCGGTATTATCGATGATATTCTGGTTAAAGAAGGCGATCATGTAAAACTAGGGCAGATCCTGGTACGCATGAATGACGTTCAAATCAAAGCTCAAGCTGAAATAACTCGTAGTCAGCTCTATGCGGCGCGTGCAATCGAAGCAAGATTATTGGCCGAACGTGACGGAGCTAATGAAATCACCTTTCCAAAAGAATTGCTTGCGTCTCAGGATGATCCGCGTGTTGCAAATAATATCAGCATTCAGAATCAGTTATTCTCATCACGTAAGCTTGCTTTACAGCATGAGATCGCTGCAATTGATGAAAGTACTGCCGGCCTGAAATTACAGCTGCGGGGATTAGAGGCATCAATGACGAGTAAAAAACAGCAGCTCAAATTTCTTGAAGAACAACTTTTTAGTTTGCGTGATCTTGCAATGGATGGTTTCGTTCCCCACAATCGCGTTCTGGAGCTTGAGCGAGCTTATACGCAACTTACAGGAGATATTTCTTCCGCCACTGGAGATATTGGACGTACGCAACGCCAGATTACAGAGCTCGAACAACGCCGCATTCACCGGTTGCAGGAATATCAGAAAGAAGTTAGGCAAACACTGTCCGATGTGCAGCGCGAAGCTGAAGCTTTAAGTAGTCGCTTGATCGGGCAGGATTTTGAATTGGCAAACGTAGAAGTTAAAGCTCCCGTTGACGGCATTGTTGTCGGTATGAACGTGTTTACAAAAGGGGGTGTAATCAGCCCAGGATTCAAACTGATGGATATCGTTCCAAGCGATGATATGCTGATCATTACAGGCCAGGTGCCTGTGCATTTAATTGACAAAATTCATGTTGACCTTCCGGTAGATCTGATTTTTTCTGCTTTGAACCAAAAGAAAACACCCAATATCCCCGGTATCGTCACTCAGGTTTCAGCAGATCGTCTTGTTGATGAGCACAGTGGGTTTCCATTTTATAGTATTAAAGCTAAGGTAACGCCAGAAGGTATGAAACAATTGGCCGATGAACAAATACGGGCAGGCATGCCGGTAGAAATTTTCATTAAAACAGGCGAGCGTTCACTTATGAATTATTTATTTAAACCCATTCTTGATCGTGTGCATTCATCTCTAAGTGAAGAGTAGCTGCGATGATTACTTTTTATTCTAAGATCGTAATAATTGTTTTTTTACTTTTCTTTAATGTAACTAATTTCGCTCATGCTATGAGCCTTTTGGATGCTTATGAGGCAGCATTGCAGCACGATCCCATCTATCGTTCTGCGTTGCACGAAAATGAGGCGGGACAGCAGGCGGAAATCATCGGGCGTGCCAGTCTTTTGCCTAGTTTGACTGTAACGCATGCCCAAAACAAGAATTCAGGTACATTGGATACCGGTACGGGTACCCAGCCGCTGAATTTTGATGGGCAGGTGAGTACCTTAACCTTACGTCAACCCTTATTCAATCTTGAAGCAATAGCCGGCTATCAGCAAGGGAAAGCCAGAGCTGATTCTAGCCGTGCAAAATTTCTTGGGCATGGTCAGCAACTTCTCGTTCGAGTTGTAGAGGCTTATGTCGAAACTTTGCTAGCACAAGACCGTGTAAGAATTGCCGAAACAGAGCTTGCAGCCCTTGAAGAACTGAAGCGTGTTAATGAACGCATGTTGCAAAAAGGAGAAGGAACGACTACCGATGTTTTGGAAACACAATCTAAGCACGCGTTAGCACAAGCGAAAATAATTGAAGCAAAAGATGAACTGGAAATTGCACAACTTAAGTTGGAAGCACTGATCGGGCAGAAAATTACACAACTGGTCCGTCTAGCTGATACTTTCAGTTCACATACAATACAGCATCCGGATGGCTATGATACCTGGCAAGCTTTGGCCTTGGAACAGAATGCTGAGTTGGTCACGCAACGTCATAATGTAGTTTCCGGGAAAGAAGAAATTAAGAAAAACCACGCAGGTCATTTACCTCGAGTTGATTTAGTTGCCAGTTTACAAAAGAATAAAAGAGGTTCTTTTGTTACGCAAGGTTTGGATGCAGAGTTCGGAACGATTGGAATTGAAGTTAATATGCCGATATATTCAGGGGGGCGCGTAAATGCTCTAACTACACAAGCAGTTGCAAACCACGCGCGCGCTGAGGCTGAGTTAGATGCAGCGACTGATAAAGTTTTGGTCGAGCTACGCAAGCAATACAATCTGTTAATCAGTAGCGTAAAAAGAATTGAATCCTTGGAACTGGCAGTAAAATCAGCAGAGTTGCTTGTGGAAGCCACGCAGAAAAGCATTCGTGGCGGTATTCGTATTAATTTAAATCTTTTGGATGCTCAACAGCAATTGCATACATCACGGCGTGATCTTGCTCAGGCACGATATAATTATCTGTTGGCTTATCTTCGATTGCAGCTCGCTGCTGGCACATTGGCATTTGATGATTTGAGGAAAGTCGCAAGTTACTTCACATCGTACCGGAATTAATTTTTCTCACTCACAATTGACATGAATCAGTAAAAGCCTGCAAGATTCAATAAATACAATTCATAACCAATCAATACAGTATAACCAAAAAGAATCAAATACTTGATATGCCACACGCGTATTTTTTCGGTTAATCGCACATTATGATGAATAATCAGTAGCATCAGCGCCGTTGACGTCAGTGCCAGCTTAAAACTGATAAATTTTTGTGTGCTATCTTCAATCAGTTGTGCCATGATCCAATTAAGTTCCTCTCCACCTCTGGCTAGAATATTGAGTGTAAAAAAAGCATCTAATACACCTAATAACAAAATAGCAATCGCACAAAACATCAGATGCCCGGCATAACGATCTACATATTCCGGTTTTCCTTTCTCAGGAATTCTACGTTCACCTAATCTTCTGCCAGTTTTAATTCCCATGTGATAGATGCAAAAGAAGGGCATAGCCTGACGACGATTCTGGTTTCTCATGTTTGGAATTGAGATTACTTGGGTCATGAAATGCTCCTTCTGTTTTTGTTTTAAATAATAGAGAAGTTTATTTTTATTTGTATAAGATAGCAGTTAATTTTATTTTTTTCTATAAGTCTCAGCGCACATCTATTTTTGTGTTCTTAAAATCAATTGCTTGTTGAGATATGAAATGAAATTGAAGAGGGCGCATTTTCAATTAATGAGATACAGCATGGATTGGATGAAGCAGAGCTGGAAGCGGTGGTTCTAATTAAATGTTCCTGAAAGATACACCGAAAATTGTATTTTTGGTTTTAAGGCCGGGTATGGTAATTCTTTTAACACCCTGATGGATGCATTTCATTGATAATTTCCGGTATAGCAATCAACGTAGATACCGGAGGGAAGAAGCATTCCGCGAGCATATTCCTTTGGGTAAGCAATCATAAGACGTCATTTTAACTGTTCATGCAATAGTTTCAGGATACGATTGGATGTAGCAGAATTTACCGCTGATCCGTCATCATTTAAGAAGGTTACTTTGCATGCATTGGCTCCGGTATTATGAACTTGAATGCGGAATTTTGCCGCTTTGGCGGCATCCTTGTCATCGCTGCGCCAGAACATTATATTTGATAAAATGCCTTTATCGTCGTCTTTCTTCTTGCTATCAATATCGGGATTAACATAACGTACAAAATAAATGCCTTCTTCACGATTCCGATCTTCAACGGTAAAGCCGATTCGATCAAGGGCCAAGCCAACACGTCGCCAGGACCGGTCGAATGCCTCATTAATAACAAGAGTTGTTCCTTCTTGATCGATATAAGCCCGTTCAATAGAAGTATTATTTTTGCTGGTGGCTAATTCCAGTTTGGCCTTTTGCTCCTCAACGCCGAAGCGCATCATTAAACGCGAGAGCATTTCAGCTTCCAGATCAGGGTCTGCTGGGCGTGGTTGCCAGATGGTGCGGTTCAGAGGACCACCCTCCATGACTTCGATCATGCCGCGATGACTGATATACACTTCCGTGTTTCCTGTCTCGTTTCGCTCTAGGCGGGTACGAAATTTATCGCGCTCGGCAGTAGAATAAATGCTATCGAGAACGGTGGAGAGTAAAGTGCGCACAATATCTTGTGGAATCTTGGCTCGATTCTCAGCCCAATCCGTTTCCATAATTCCAGCCTCCGGAATTTCTGTTTTGATTAGAAAACCGAGTTCTTGCCAAAATTCTTTAATTACCGGCCATACAGTTTCAGGTTTTTGGGGAATAACTAACCAGCGCTGTGTTCCTGAACGTTCAATATGCACATTCTGAAAGGAGGACGGTAATAAAGACGATGAGCCGCTATTTTGTTGTCCTCCCCGCTCATTGCTATAACTGGAAAACGTTGTACTTCCGGGTGCGCTTAGTTCAGGAATGGAGTAGCGCTCATCAATGTCAGGCTGAACCAAATCAGGCGGTACATCCAGGGCGGGTACCTTACCGGCCGACTTATAATCGATATTCTTGGTTTCAGGAAACATAGTGCAACCTGCGTTTGCCATCAAAAATATTAGCATCAGGCACGACAAGATTATTTTTCGCCACTTCATGGTTGATGTTTTACCTCTTTAAGTCGTGGATATCCGCTAATTGCATTGCTTCGCGTATAAGTTCATGGTACTGAGCGGATAATGGTGTTAGTGGCAAACGGATTCCGGAATTTATTAAACCCATTTGTGTAACGGCCCATTTCACGGGAATAGGATTGGCTTCGACAAATAAGTCTGTATGTAAGCGCAGAAGTTTATTATTTAACGATCTTGCAGTATTTATCTCACCCGAAAGTGCAGCCATGCACATTTCATGCATCATTCTGGGGGCCACATTTGCAGTAACTGAAATAACACCGTGACCTCCTAACAGTAACAGTGCCAATGCGCTAATATCGTCTCCACTATAGATGAAAAATTCGGAAGGTGCGCGCAACAAAAGATCGCAACCTCGCCCAATATCGCCTGTTGCATCTTTAATACCGACAATATTAGGAACCTGTGCTAAGCGAAGTGCGGTATCGTTGTGAATATCGGCAACGGTTCTTCCAGGGACATTATATAGAATATGCGGAATGTCAACAGCTTCAGCAATTGTTTTAAAGTGTTGGTATAACCCTTCTTGGGTGGGTTTATTGTAATAAGGAGCGACTGAGAGACACGCATCCACGCCTGAATTCTTGGCAAAAATGGATAGATCGATAGCTTCGCGCGTCGAGTTTGCGCCGGTTCCTGCAATTACCGGTATGCGTCCTGCGACATGATCGACTGCTGTGCGCATTAACAGATGATGCTCATCAAAATCCACTGTTGGAGATTCACCCGTGGTGCCAACAACCACAACGCCATCAGTACCCTGATTGATATGAAAATCTAAAAGAGAGCGGAAGCGATCCAAATCTAACCCGCCTTCTTCATCCATGGGAGTGACGATAGCAACCAAGCTACCTTTGAACATGACGATCTACCCAGTAAAAAAGTCTTATTTTACCTCAAACTAATATTGATTATTGAGTTTCGCGATGGACTGCAGCATATTTTGCCTTTGCCGTATGCATGACGAATAGGATTCATTGACATACATACGGAAAGATTATTTCTACTTTTTGCTAAAGCTGATCATGCCATCACTGTAGTCGACCTGAATGATATCTTTTGCAACAAATTTACCTTCCAAAATTTCTTTGGCCAGAGGATTTTCAATTTGTGTTTGGATAGCTCGTTTTAAAGGGCGTGCACCAAATATCGGATCGAATCCTGCTTGAGAAAGGGCGGTGAGTGCTGCTTCACTAACTATCAGCTGCATTTCCAGTTTAGCTAGCCTTGCTTCAAGGTAATGCAATTGTATCCGGGCAATCGAGTGAATGTGTTTCTCACCCAAAGTATGGAATACAACGACTTCATCAATGCGATTAATAAACTCGGGACGAAAATATGTTTTCACTTCATTCATGACGGCCTGTTTGATCGCCTGATACTCATTTCCTGACATTTCCTGGATCATTTGGGATCCCAAATTGGATGTCATGACGATCACTGTATTTTTGAAATCGACAGTGCGTCCCTGACCATCCGTCATTCGTCCGTCGTCCAGAACTTGCAGCAAAACATTAAATACATCCGGGTGTGCTTTCTCAACTTCATCCAGCAAAATAACCGCATAAGGTTTTCTGCGCACGAGCTCGGTTAAGTAACCGCCTTCTTCATAACCGACATAGCCCGGTGGAGCGCCAATCAGTCGTGCGACAGAATGTTTTTCCATGAATTCAGACATGTCGACGCGAATGAGATGGTCCTCGGAATCAAACAGAAAACCAGCCAGTGCTTTGCATAATTCCGTTTTCCCTACCCCGGTTGGCCCCAGAAACAAGAACGATCCATAAGGACGATTGGGATCAGCCAATCCGGCACGGGAACGTCGGATCGCATCCGAAACCAGGCGTACGGCTTCATCCTGACCAACGACCCGATCATGAAGTTTTTGTTCCATGAGAAGCAATTTTTCCCGTTCACCTTGCATCATTTTCGATACAGGGATACCGGTGGCGCGAGATACCACTTCTGCAATTTCTTCAGCGCCTACTTGAGTCCGCAACAATCTAGGCGTAGGTGCAGAATTTGATTCATTTCCTGCAGTTTGCTGCAATTGTGCTTCCAGCTGCGGTAGGCGGCCATATTGCAATTCTGAAACTTTTTGCCAATCTCCTTTACGAGTGGCGGCTTCTATTTCCAGTTTAAGTTTTTCCATTGCTTCCTTGAGTTGCTGAGAGCCGTGTACCTGAAATTTCTCAGCTTTCCAGATCTCCGCTAAATCGTCATATTCGCGTTCTTTCTGTTTGATTTCCTCTTCCAATAATTGAAGGCGTTTTTGTGACGCTTCATCTTTTTCCTTTTTAATTGCTTCACGCTCAATCTTAAGCTGTATCAATCGCCGATCCAGCTTATCCAATATTTCGGGTTTAGAATCTATTTCCATGCGAATTCTTGCCGCAGCTTCGTCTATCAGATCAATGGCTTTGTCAGGCAGGAAACGGTCGGTAATATACCGATTGGATAATTCCGCAGCAGCAACAATGGCGGGATCAGTAATATCAACACCATGATGTACTTCGTACTTTTCCTGTAAGCCGCGCAATATTGCAATGGTAGCTTCCACAGTGGGTTCTTCTACAAGGACTTTCTGAAAACGCCGTTCTAGCGCAGCATCTTTTTCAATGTACTTGCGATATTCATCGAGGGTTGTTGCGCCAACGCAATGTAATTCTCCGCGTGCTAAGGCTGGCTTTAACATATTGCCCGCATCCATGGCGCCTTCCGCCTTGCCAGCACCTACCATAGTATGCAGCTCGTCGATGAATACAATGGTTTTCCCTTCGTCTTGTGCCAGTTCTTTCAGCACTGATTTGAGGCGTTCTTCAAATTCACCGCGATATTTTGCACCGGCCAGTAACGCCGCCATATCCAGGACAAGAACACGCTTGTCTTTCAAACTTTCAGGTACTTCTCCATTGATGATGCGTTGTGCCAAACCTTCCACAATCGCGGTTTTACCCACTCCTGGTTCACCAATCAGAACGGGATTATTTTTGGTGCGCCGTTGCAACACCTGAATTGCCCGACGGATCTCATCATCACGTCCTATAACCGGATCCAGTTTGCCTTGGCGCGCACGTTCGGTAAGATCCAAGGTATATTTTTTCAATGCTTCACGGCTACCTTCAGCTTCAGCGCTACCAACCTGTTCGCCTCCCCGTACTGCATTAATTGCTTTCTCCAAAGCTGCGGTATTGGCGCCATACTGTTTTAACAATGCGCCTATTTCGCCTTTATCTTGCAACATTGCCAAAAGAAACATCTCAGATGCAATAAACTGATCATTGCGTTTTTGCGCTTCTTTATCAGCTACGTTGAGCAGATTATTCAAGCTACGGGAAATCGTCACCTCACCACCGGAATTCTCAACCTTCGGCAAGCGGTGAATACTTTGCTTGATACTATCCAGCAAGGGAGTGGTATTAACACCAGAGCGTTGCAATAGCGAAAGCGTACTGCCATCACCCTGCTGCAATAATGCCAGTAATAAGTGTTGGGGTTCTATGGTTGGATTGTCCTGGCCGACAGCGATGCTTTGTGCATCAGCAAAAGCTTGTTGGAATTTGGTGGTCAGTTTGTCAAAACGCATGAAATTCTCCTATCATAGGTTATTAAATGCCTACGTGGGGGAGAGGTGGCAATTTTCAAGAGTAGATTATTTTGCCGAACCGATAGCGCGAATCTTGTTCGACTGAGCTACCGAGTTCATTAGCATCAGCTCAATTTCAGAAACAGTTACCGGTTTGCTGAAGTAATAGCCTTGATAGTGATTGCATTTTTGTGTTACCAGGAAATTTAATTGCTCTTCTATTTCAATGCCTTCCGCAATGACTTCCATTTCCAGGCTGTGCGCCATTGCAATTATTGCGGCTACAATGGTGCGGTCATTTTTGTCGGTTACGAGGTCACGCACGAAGGAACGATCTATTTTAAGTGTGTGAATGGGGAATTGTTTTAGATAACTAAGGCTCGAGTAGCCTGTTCCGAAATCATCAATCGAGATGTGTAAGCCCATTGCATCGAGGCGATTAAGCGTTTCCACCACTTTTTCAATATTGTCGATCAGCATGCTTTCGGTTATTTCCAAAGCGATATATTTGGCTTTAACGCCGGTTTCGCTCAATATACGTGAGATATTCTTGATTAGGTCCTTGTCGCGAAATTGCCGCGCAGACAAGTTAATGGCGACTCTCGGCACATAGAAACCTTGATCTTGCCAAGCTTTTATTTGCATGCAGACTGTCCTTATAACCCATTCACCGATAGGAATAATCAACCCTGTTTCTTCTGCCAAGTTAATGAACTTATCGGGAGTAATCAGTTTCTGCTCAGGGTGCCGCCAGCGTAATAGTGCTTCCACGCCATATAAATTATGATTGGGCATATCCATGACAGGCTGATAATATAAAAGCAATTCATTTCGTTCCAATGCATAACGTAAATCAAGGCCAAGGATATGTCTTTCGTATGCTGATTTATTCAGTTCATCGGTGAAGAATTGATAATTATTGCGCCCGTTCTTCTTGGCATGGTACATAGCATTATCGCTGTTTTTAAGTAGTGTTTCAGCATTAACACCATCGTCAGGAAACACTGCGATACCAATGCTGCCGTCAATATGTAACTCATTGTTATGAATATAGAAAGGTAGTGCAAGTGAATCCAGAATTTTTTGGGACACTTTTGCGGCATCGAGTGATTCTGCGATAGAATTGAGCACTACAATGAATTCATCGCCTCCTTGACGGGCGACAGTATCTTCGTTGCGAACGCATGATTTTAGTCTATTTGCCACGGCTTTTAACAGCAAATCACCCATTTCATGGCCGAGTGAATCATTAATGGTTTTAAAATGATCCAGATCAATAAACAGTACGGCCATTTGTTTTTGTAGGCGCGTATCATGAACCAATACTTGCTCGATACGATCACGCAGTAAGTATCGATTGGGAAGGCCTGTTAATGCATCGTGCGTTGCCATTTCAATAATGCGTTTTTCCGCTTCTTTTCCTTCATACCATCGACCCAGGTCGTGCGCAATGGTATCAACCAGATTTTGCTGATAGGTTAATGTCGATGGGAAGTTACGAATGTAAGCCACTTGTAGCAAACCGCATTGTTGTCCATTAGAGATAATGGCTGAGCTTATGCAATTGGATAAGTTTTCTTGATATTTGGGAGTGAAGTATTGTTTATCTTCAAGCTTAATCTTGGCGACGGCCATTTCTTGAAATTCAAAAACTGGCAGCAAGAATTTTAAAATATTTTTGCATGTATCTTCGGTGCTTTGATCCAGTGCCAGATAGCTTCTGATTTTCTGTAAGCAGGTATTCTCTTTTAAACGCTCATTCAGATAAGATTCTTTTTGGTTAATTAATTTCTGGATCAGTGGTAATGTAAGCCAGCTTATAATTGCAATGCCAAAGAAAAGGATCAAGATCAGATAAAAAATAATTGTTCTGATCTGATCGGTTGAATAATTATTTAACTCATCCTTATTTATTTTAAGAACCGCTCCAAGATCATAAACCACAGGGGAATGGGCGGCAACAACCTCGATTTGCCGATAATCCTTGGTAAATTTAACCCCGGTTTGGCCTTCTAATGCAAAATGTACCGGCAGTGGTTGATTGTTCATGATGCGCTGGATACGCTTAAGCTGATTATCGTCAAAGTTACGCAGGAAGCAATCCATTTCATGGTTATTGCCTTTGACAGGTGCGCAAAGTAGGAAATCGCTGGTATTACCGATGAGAGTTGCCTCTGTAAAAATCCTTGTGAGATTGGGCATGCGTTCTTCTGTGATGACACGACCAATAGGCTTGCCGTATTCATTTACAAGCTGAATTGAATTTCGAACGATAAAGTCATGATTCCAAAATAAGATCGTATTGATACCCGATCCAGTATTCAACTCAACAGCAAGTTTCCTGTGCTTGGAAAGATTACCTGCACTTAAAATCAATTGATCATCAATATCATAAATCTCAATACCCGAGAAATAAGTCGACAGTATTCTTTCTATTGATTGCGCAATCCCTTCAATACCTTCCTTTTGCGAGTGATCTGAATAAAATTTTTCCAGGCTTTGCGTGAGAAAGATGCGAGTTGATATTGCTCGGGTATTCGTCACGGAATGCATGATCTGTTTTTGAATATGTTTGACCGTATTTTCTAATGCAACTTCGAGGCCTGAAGTGGCGATTGCTTCGATCTGTCTCTGCATCACGCTATATACCGAAAGACTTGTAAACAGGATCAGCATAATCAGAGTCAGGCTGCTGATTAATAGTATCTTTCTGTTATATTGATTGATCACGGAACGAAGCATTATTTGTCTTTGGCTACATGCGATTATGAAATTTCCAGTTCATGCATTATCGACAATAGAATACTTTGTTGAAATATATATCTAAGAGGTTTTTCTCCCTTAATTCTTAGGATGATGCAACATCATGGATTTTCTCATTAGTGGCTGGAATTCGAGAAAATGATGAAAATAGTTTGTCAATACGAAGTGATCCTTGGATTGATTAATCCAAATTTATTTTTCTGGGTACCTCAGGGTAGGGGTAAAGAATGTTTAAAGCCACGCTTTTCCCGGCGGTCTCAACAATACGTACATGCTCGCGTTTAAACTGACGGGCGTGGTGTAGACCGCATGAATGAGCGATCATGTTAATTTCTTTATTAACATTTCTGGCATAGTTCGCAACCCGCAGATATTTTTCTTCCACCACCAATCCATTCTGCAAACGCTCATCATGCGTTGTGACACCAGTAGGGCAAGTGTTGAGATGACAACGCATTGCCTGAATGCAACCCAATGAAAACATGAAGCCACGTGCTGTATTGACAAAATCTGCGCCAGCACAGAGTGCCCAAGCGCCCTCCGCAGAAGTTACCAATTTCCCCGCAGCCACAACATAAATTCGATTTTTCAAGCCGGATTGTAATAAGGCATCCACTACGCGTGGCAGGGCTTCCGAGATTGGCAAGCTGACGTGATCCATCAGTGTTTGAGGCGCTGCGCCGCTTCCACCTTCGCCACCGTCAATAGTAAGAAAATCCGGCGCATACTCCAATCCGCGCCGGTTGATGTGGTCGCATACTTCATTAATGAAATTCCATCCGCCAATGGCTGTTTTAATACCAACGGGTCGTCCCGTCAGCTCGCGGATAAAATGGATCTTGTCGAGCAGCTCATCAATATTGTTAATATCTTTATGGCGATTCGGGCTGATCGAGTTCTGATTTTCCGGAATGCCACGGATTGCAGCAATCTCGCTATGTACTTTATTAGCCGGTAGTAATCCACCTTTACCGGGTTTGGCACCCTGTGATAGCTTGATTTCAAAAGCTTTGACCACCTTACTCAATTCTTTTGCACGTTGCGGTGAAAAATTGCCATGTTCATCCCGGATGCCATACTTGGCGGTACCGATTTGCATGATCAAATCACAACCACCCTCGAGGTGATAGGGAGATAGACCACCTTCACCCGTATTTAACCAGCAATCAGCTTGTGCGGCACCCAGAGATAATGCACGCACTGCTGGTTTGGAGATGGCACCGTAGCTCATTCCGCTAATATTGATAATTGATTTGGCTTCGAATGGGTGCTCGCAGTATCCTTTGCCAATCTGCAGCGAAGGGGTTGGTAACTGATCTTCCTCCTGAATGGGGAAAGCGGCATTGACAAAAATAACCGAGCCTGGTTGTCGCAAATCATGGGTGGAGCCGAAGCCGACGAGGCTCCCTTTGTTTTTGGCGTTTTTGTAAATCCAACCACGCGTTGCGCGATTAAACGGCATTTCATCACGATCATTGGTAAAAAAATACTGCCGAAAGTATTTACCTTGTCGTTCGAAAATATACCGCAATCGACCAATGACAGGATAATTGCGTAGCACGGAATGCTTTTTCTGCGTGATATCCTGAATAAACCAAGTAACGACAATGCCGATGAAGGCAACACCCAACATCGCAGCAATACTGTAGCTAAATAGATCGATTACACTGGACATACAACCCCCTTATCCTGTATCGCAATGAGCCTGAAAATCTGCCGAACTTAAAAATTGATTGATTGTATCAATGAGAATAGCAGCTCATTACAATTGTTTTATATCTGATAGATAGATTGTAAGACTTATCCCGGGTGGATGTATTCCAGCAATTGTCCGCAAGTTACTTTGTCGCAGAGCGTGCGAATTTTTTATTCCACATCAATAAGTGGATTGATGTCGGAACGAATTACCGATTCACTTAACGTGGGCATACATAACTCAATAAACCGGTAAGCATAACCCCGCAGAAAATGATTACGACGAACTGAAATAAAGGTTGTATTCTTTTCGAACAAGTATTCGCTATCCAGTTTAATGAGCGTTGTATCCCGTTCGGGTGAAAAAGCGACGGAAGCAATGATTCCGATACCTAATCCCAACTTTACATAGGTTTTGATGACATCTGCATCCAGTGCAGACATGGCAACATCCGGAATCAGCCCCATTTTGGCGAAAACTTGATCGATTCTAAACCGGCCCGTCATTCCATGGTGATAGGTAATGATCGGAAACTCTGCAATAGCCTCGAGTGTGAGGGGATAGACAGACTGCAAGGGATGCCCCGCAGGAACGATAACTGCATGTTGCCAGGTATAATAGGGAAAAGACACCAGGTCCACCGCGCCTTCCAATGCTTCAGTCGCAATACCGATATCGGCCTCGCCATCAATCAGCATGGATAAAATTTCATCCGGCCTGGATTCATGCAGGATCAGCTGAACTTTTGGAAATATCTTTTTAAACTCCGCCACCACAGGGGGTAACGTGTACTGCGCTTGCGTATGCGTTGTCGCTAGGGTTAAGTGTCCTTGATCATGATTACTAAATTGCTCGGCTAAGCGTTTGATATTTTTCGTGTCAAATAAAATGCGCTCGACAATTTTGACCAGCTCTTTTCCCGGTTCGGTCAAGCCGATAAATCGTTTACCCTTACGAATGAATAATTCGATATTCAGCTCATCCTCCAGGTCTTTGATATGTTTGCTGACGCCGGATTGCGATGTGAATAAGGCATTGGCAACCTCGGTCAAATTATAATTCCGCTTTACGGTTTCATTGATAATGCGCAATTGTTGAAAATTCATTGCCTTTCCTCAGATATTTAACCTAATAAAATGACTGTAATCTACTTATTCGAATCCATTGTCACATTGATTGTCGAGCTTCATCATAAGCATCTTAGATGATCCGTAATCAGCTTGTCGTAATAGTCACCTTGTACCAGGTCAAATTTTGCAGAAGCGGCAATATCAGCCTGTTTCTCATTTTTAACTTGTTGTAGAATGGTTTTTCCTCCCTGTATATTTTGTAGCTCTGTCAACGGCTTAAGCGTTTCTGGCCAACTCATGTCTGAATACTGGTTTGTTGCTGTATCAGGTGCATTAATGCGCAAAAAATCGGCTGATAATTTTGTGATTATTTCCCGAATCCCGTCAGCAACGTATAACGAGCCGATATTTAGCGCGATCTGATAGCTACGCTGACGATAATTGTTTAACCCATCCAGCAATTGAGTATGATGTAAAGCATAAAAATTATTGATTGCCATTGAAATAACCACATTCTGTGTCGCCAATCCGCATTTGATTATACTTTCCTCAAAGTAAGCTCCATGACCCTGTTGAACGCCAAGGATATGCCTAGGATCAACATCCAGAAAAAGCACGCCACCGTTTTCAGAGTAGTTGAGGTAGTTCAACATGTGAACCGTGCGGCACAGACGATCCAGGTTGATAATGGATTGAAAGTCGGCGGGTTGCGTAATAACTTCGGTGAGCAGGTTCCCGATTTCTATAAGCTGTTCGCTGGGTTGATTGTGAGTATAGGGTGTGACCGATATCTGTGCGATATGACCGACAAGTTTTTCGTTATCATGTGTCTGCCGAACAGATTCGAACACGCTACTGATCTGAATGGGTCCAAAAATACCGCTCACAAGATCAATTTTTATCGTGAATGGTCGAATATTGGAATGGTGCTCGGTTGCAAAGCGATCGTTAAAATAATCCACCAGTGGTTGTAAATGCATACTTATTTCCTTTTTTTATCTTTTACGGGTTTAATTCCTCGTTTTCTTGTCGCGATTGCAGTGTCTCAGGTTGCTTGTACTGTATTATTTGCGCTATTTTTCTGACTTGGAAACAAATCAAGACGACGAGGTTTGATAAATACTTCATCGCCTTTTGTCAGCTGTAACTCGCGAAAGCGCTCCTTGCTGATTTCGACTTGGATCGGGGTTTTGTCCTCATCATTGTTGCGGACCAACTCCAATCGGACAATTGGGCCCACCGAGAGTACGTGAATCACACGTGCCGCCATTGCTGCTTCGCCTTTATAAGCACGTTCCACCTCGATCTCGTGCGGACGTACATAGGCAATTGCGGCAAGTTCGTTAGCATCCGCGTGCTCTGGTGCAGCGACTTCAATATCGCCAATCCAGGCGCGCCCGTGATGCAGTCGGCTATGGAATAGATTCACATTTCCAAGAAATTCATAGACAAATGGACTGGAAGGCTGTTCATACACTTCATCCGGGGTGCCGATTTGTTCAATTTTGCCTTCATTCATGACAACCACCCGATCAGCAACTTCAAGCGCTTCTTCCTGATCATGTGTGACGAATACGCTGGTAATGTGCATATCGTCATGCAAGCGTCTGAGCCACGAACGCAGCTCCTTGCGTACTTTGGCATCCAGGGCGCCAAAAGGCTCATCCAGCAATAATACTTTGGGTTCTACAGCAAGTGCACGTGCCAATGCAATACGTTGGCGCTGACCGCCCGAGAGTTGGTGCGGGTAGCGATCCGCCAACCAATCCAGCTGCACCAGGTGTAATAATTTCATCACACGATCACGGATTTCTTGTTGGGTAGGGCGGAATTTCTTCGGGCGCACGTTTAAACCAAAAGCCACATTCTCAAAAATAGTCATGTTGCGAAATAGCGCATAGTGCTGAAATACAAATCCCACTTGACGTTCGCGTACGTGTTGATCGGTTGCGTCTTCGCCGTGAAATAGCACCTGACCGCTATCAGCTGTTTCAAGCCCTGCAATTACACGCAGTAACGTAGTTTTGCCGGAGCCTGACGGTCCCAGTAGCGCCAGTAATTCGCCGGAGTGTACTTGCAGGCTGACATTATGTAGCGCAGTAAACGTTCCGAATTGTTTGGAAAGACTAATAACTTCAATGCTCATTCATCACCTCGTTGTGTCTGATGTTGTTTGTTGCGAAATTCAATTAGCGTTTTTAGCGCCAGTGTGACTAAAGCCAGTAAAGCTAGCAAAGAAGCTACTGCAAATGCAGCGGCAAAGTTGTATTCGTTGTAGAGAATCTCGACATGCAACGGCATGGTATTGGTACTGCCGCGAATATGTCCTGAAACAACCGATACTGCGCCAAATTCACCCATCGCCCGCGCATTACAAAGAATGGCGCCATACAATAGTCCCCATTTGATATTGGGTAAGGTAATTTTGCAAAAGGTTTGCCAGCCGCTTGCACCCAATACCACGGCCGCTTCCTCCTCTTCGGTTCCTTGTGCTTGCATTAATGGAATTAATTCCCGCGCGATAAACGGTACCGTAACGAAGACAGTCGCTAATACGATGCCTGGAACAGCAAAAATAATTTTGATGTCATGCTCTGCCAACCAAGGCCCCAGCCACCCTTGCAATCCAAACACAAGCACATAAATGAGCCCGGAAACCACCGGAGAGACAGAAAAAGGCAAATCAATCAACGTGATTAGCAGGTTTTTGCCGCGAAACTCGAATTTGGCGATTGCCCAGGCAGCAGCGATACCAAACACTAAATTCAGTGGTACCGCTATCGCTGCCACGGTTAGGGTCAGTTTGATAGCGGAAACCGCATCAGGATCGGTGATTGCCGCCAGATAAACATCTACCCCTTTCTTGAAAGCTTCATAAAAAACTGAAATCAATGGCACGAAAAGGAATAATGTTAAGAATGCCAACGCCAATCCAATCAAGAAACAACGTACCCAGGAGGGCTCTTGCGTAGCGCGTTGCTGGAAAGTTTTACCGGATAAAGGAAATGTAATGGTAGTCGTCATAATTGTTCTCAGGCCCGTGCACTGCGGCGCCGGCTCCACCATTGCAGCAGATTAATAATCAATAACAGAATGAAAGAAATTACCAACATCACAACCGACAATGCTGTGGCGCCCGCATAATCGTACTGTTCCAGCTTGGTGACAATCAGTAGCGGCGTAATTTCAGAAACCATCGGCATGTTTCCGGCAATAAAAATAACCGATCCGTATTCACCGATTGCACGCGCGAAGGCCAGTGCAAAACCGGTCATCAAGGCGGGAAATAAGATAGGAAAGATCACATGCGCGAAGGTTTGCCAGCGATTGGCGCCAAGCGTAGCCGCTGCTTCTTCTAATTCGGCCTCAATATCTTCGAGTACCGGTTGTACGGTACGCACGACAAACGGCAATCCAATAAACGTCAGTGCTACAAAAATTCCTAACGGCGTGAAAGCCACTTTGATTCCCAATGGCTCGAGATACTGACCGATCCAGCCATTACGGGAATACAGCGCGGTTAGAGCAATTCCGGCCACGGCGGTCGGCAGTGCGAAGGGGAGATCGACTAAAGCATCGATTATTTTTTTACCGGGAAAATGATAACGCACCAATACCCACGCCACTAACAGACCAAAAAATGCATTGACAAGAGCAGCCGCAAACGAAACACCGAAAGTCAGTCGATAGGAGGCCACCACTCGCGGTGTCGTAACGATGGTCCAGAACTCGGACCAGGTCAGTTCGGCGGTACGGATGAATGCCGCTGAAAGCGGTATCAAAACGATTAAACTCAAATACAGCAGCGTAAATCCGAGCGCCAGATTAAAACCCGGCAAAATGCTGTGTTGCTTAAAATTGTTCAAATCGGACTCCTTTGTAGGTTATTCCATTTGCAAGGGTTAACTGTTTCTATTTGCTGCATTAGATACGATGTAAAAGATCGCGCGTGTTGATGGCCTGCTCAGGTTGGCGGAGTAAATTTCCCTGCAAATAATCCGCGTTGGCTTTGAGGGCAGTCGCAAATTGAATCGATGTTTCGATTTCTCGCACCAGTAAGCTGGCACCCGCATTATGAATGGCGTCCACCAGTGAGGGGATGTCTTCCTGCTGAATCAGATCATTGGCAGTAATGCGCACGATATTGGGATACAGGCTCCCTAGTTTTATCATCCAGTCACTGCAACCAATGCTGTAATTGGCTGCAATCAAATAACTGCGGGAGCGATAGTTGGCGATCACATGCCGGAGTAATTTCCAGTTGCGATTAACCGTGACGGGAATCTCGATCACTACCCGGGAAGTTCTTACGCCGATCAAGTCAAGAAAGTTTTCAAATGCCTGTCCGTGGTCGTCTTTGACACTCTCGAGCAAACGCGGATGAACTTCGACAAACAAGTTATCCGATGGGTAAGGATGATTGAAATAATAATTCGATGCATGAATTGCGCGGCACAAACGATCCAGCTCAACCAATTGCTCATCTTTCGAGGCTAATGAAAATATCTGCCAGGGCCAGAGCACTATTTCTCCATCCGCTTTTGCACGGATATACGCTGCATGACCCATCGTCTGGCCTTGGGAAACGCTAAAAACGGGTTGAAAAATACTGATCAGCTCGTGTTGAAAGAAACGTCCGCTGATCCACCCTTTTTCATCGCGTTGAAGATAATAGTCGGTGGCGGATTGGATGAGCTCAAACTCATCTTTGATGGTATGAGGATGTTTTACCGATGCATTCATGGAATTTTCTCTCTACAAATTTAAGTAGCGCGCTACAATGTGATCACTTCAAGTAAATCTGATCGAAATGTGCGCCATCGGCGAAATGGATTTTGTGTGCATTCTTCCAGCCGCCAAAAGCGTCATCGATTTTGAACAATTCAATTTTTGGAAACTTCTGGGCATATTTCTCCGCTATCTTTGCATGAGTAGGCCGGTAGAAATGTTTGGCGGCGATTTCCTGCCCTTCTTCCGAATAGAGGAACTGCAAATAAGCTTCGGCAATCTGGCGTGTGCCACGCTTGTCGACCACTTTGTCCACCACTGCAACGGGTGGTTCCGCCAGAATACTCAAAGAAGGAATAACAGTTTCAAATTTGTCTGCCCCATATTCCTTGAGGGCGAGGAATGCTTCGTTTTCCCATGTAATCAGAACATCACCCACACCTCGTTCCACAAATGTTGTCGTTGAGCCACGTGCACCGGAGTCCAGCACCGGTACATTTTTATAGATATTGCCGACAAAATCTTTGGCTTTATCTTCACCGTAGCGTTGTTTGCCATACTCCCATGCCGCGAGGTAATTCCATTGGGCGCCACCGGAAGTTTTTGGATTGGGCGTAATGACGGCTACGCCGGAACGCGCAAGATCATCCCAATCTTTAATGCCTTTGGGATTGCCTTTACGTACCAGGAAAATGATTGTTGAGGTATAGGGGGTGCTATTCAGGGATAAACGCTGCTGCCAATTTTCCGGCAATAATTTGGCAATTTCTGCGATGGCATTGATGTCGTTGGCCAGGGCCAGCGTCACGACATCGGCTTCCAGTCCATCGATGACAGAACGGGCCTGTTTGCCGGAGCCGCCGTGAGATTGCCGGATGACTACTTTCTCGTGGTTTTTTGCCTGCCAATGCTTGACAAAAGCTGCATTGAATTCCTGGTACAGTTCACGCGTCGGGTCATAGGAAACATTTAAGAGTGTTTTTTCCGCCAGCACGCTGCCGCTGATGATGAGACTTGTTGCCAGAATGCTTGTTGCCAGCCATGTTTTAGTCTTCATGATTTTTTCTCCAGAGTAGAAATTTAAAATGGTTTATAAGAGACTGATGAGTACTTCAAAGTACAAGAAATCCGTATCTCCTGAGCGATGATCCACGCAAGGATGGGAATGCCCGTTAGCGCAAGACGGGCTTGCTGCAATGCGGTTCCTTACGAATTCACCCGCAGTAAAATGGGTATATCCCAGTATGGTGTTGATTCTCGGGGTAGGTTGGTAGCGTATGCGTCCTTCAAAGGCATGGCCGCCGAAATCACCACTTTGCCCGGTACGGTCACGATTGAATCCGGGATCCCTGACGGTATTACTGATATTGCCATCGAGAATATCGAACATGCGATCGGTTTTACTGGCCAGCCAGTAGGCACCATAACCCAGCTCAAACCCGAGTTTCTGGGTCGGAGTAAATTCAAATCTGATTTTTGGAGCCTTAAGATTCTCATAAATTACGTAGTGATCCGCTGACCAAGGCCGTGCAAATCCAAAGAAACGATCAAAACGGTTGTCGACATTGTCAGTAGGATCTTTGTCACCGCTGGCATACCCATAAAATAAGCCAACACGGGGTTTCCAAGAATGCTCAAATGTTCGTCCTACTTCGATGGTATATCCATTCGCATCCACGCGATTGGGGCCGGAGAAACCCAGCTGGTGGTTGTAGCTGACATCGAAATCAACAATATTGCCTGCCTTGCCATAAACACGGAACCCTGGCATATGAATTTCCCGATCCAGCCGATTGGTGGCTGTAAAACCATTTGGATCACCTTGCTGCTTCTGCCCCATGTAGTATGTCTGGATGGTAGCGATGTCAGACCACTTGCGCCAAGTGCCGATCCCGCCAAAAAACCACAGATTGCTATTAGCCTCGTCAAATTTGGTTTGCAAGCGTCTAACCGGTTGCATGCCAAACAGATCAAGTTCCCAGTCATTGGCTTCACGCCCCAGATTCAGCCGGAAACCTTCAAACGTATTCGTGGTGTTGCGCCATTCATTACGTGCGATAAATCGCCGATCGGTGGTCTCGTAAGCCATGCGTCCAACCCGGAATCGGATTGGGCGATCGTTACCCCGGTCATCGGCACCGAGTGCTTTTTTGAAATTTAATTCGCCATAAGCATTGAGCAGATCGAACTCATTTCTTTCCTGATCAGTAATGGCATGCTTATTGTTATAGACCCTCGAATCTTGAAACTCCACCGCAAACCGGAAAGGATCCAATATATTCTTTATTCCAATCCATGCTCGGTTACGCAAGAAGAATGGATTATCTTCTCCTCCTTCAACCCGGCGTATGTCATTGTTGCGCCACTCATAGCGCGTGCGATGTTCCAAACCGACGTCCAGCCAGGTAATATCTTTAAAAGCCGGAATGCCGATATCGCTTAATTGCCGCACATACCGTGGCGGATCGGAATCCGGATTGGTGGCATAGCTATTGGAACGCTGATGATAGCTGGTTGATTGCGCGGCAACCGGTGTTGTTGGTGGGGATTTAACTTGTGGCTCGATCGTTGGCAAAGTTTTTTCAACTTCGGATGCTTTTCCCGTTGGTTTGGATTGGTCCGGTGTGTTATTTCCCAACGGCCTGCCCATATCCACCGCAATTTGTTGCGCCAGCTGAACGATAGTTTGCTGCATGGTTTCAAAGTTTATTGAGGGCTTATTATCCGAAGCTGCGTATGCCGGACGGATAATCAAGGTGCTAAGAAACGCAGCCTGTAGAAAAAAATGAAATGATTTCAAGGTATTCTCCTGAGTGCACCTTCCGAAACTTCGGCTAGGTCACTGATTTTGTTTTTACGTTCTCACCTCCTTGTGTGGGGTCGGTGTTATTTTTATTTGTTTGGATTTAACTCGCTATTGCCCGCACAAACCCGGGAGTTGTCCGGCTTAGTCATGGTTCCAGCGTTTTCCGGGTAGGCTTGCTTTGACTTAAACGAATTTTCTTACGGCATTCTATTTGCACAACCTTGCCATCGTGAATCACAACCTCAACTGATCCATATTCGATACTGGTTACAGCGCCCAGGATTTCTTCGATAACATCCGTATTAAGTTGATTACTCTTGTGTGTTGTTGTTAGTTGTGTCATTGCTGAAATAATCGTTGTTGCGAGAGCCGTGAATTTACTAGTCTTACTTTATTCTTGGAACTAATAAAAATTCATTTACTTATCATTTTTTTGCATATGGCAATATTGGCGGTACTGAAGGTATGCATGTCATAGAGGAGTCAATATGATATTTTTCATTCCTGATTAACAATTAGGGAAAAGAAATTGCAAGATTTACATAATGAAATACACGCTAACGTGCAATGTGCATTGAAAGAAGATATAGGTGCCGGTGACTTAACGGCATCACTGATTCCTCGTGAAAGTGTATTGAGTGCTGCGATAATCAGTAGGGAAAATGCCGTATTGTGCGGAGTACAGTGGTTTGAGGCTTGTTTCCTGGCATTATCGCCTGAAACGCTCATCACATGGTTTGCCAATGATGGGGATCTTGTTCAGTCTGAACAAAAGCTTTGTGAGATTCAGGGAAAATCCCGCGATTTGCTGACTGCAGAACGTTCTGCGCTGAATTTTTTGCAAATGTTATCCGCCGTAGCGACACAAACAAAACGTTTTGTCGATGCCATTGCGGATACTGAAACTGTCATTGTGGATACGCGTAAAACACTTCCCGGATTGCGGTTGGCGCAAAAATATGCCGTGACATGCGGCGGCGGCGTTAATCATCGCTTAGGTCTGTATGATGGGATTTTGATCAAAGAAAATCATATCATTGCGGCAGGCAGTATCCGATCCGCCTTAAGCAGAGCATTGGCGATTGCCCCTCCGGGAGCTGTTATCCAAATTGAAGTGGAATCCCTGTCGGAATTACAAGAAGCGCTGACGGCCGGAGCTGCCATGGTGCTGCTGGATAATTTTACGTTGAAGCAGTTATCGGAGGCAGTTATTCTGACGCATCAGCAATCTGAAAAGCGGGTAATTCTGGAAGCATCCGGTAACATAACACTGGATAACGTGCGTCAGGTGGCCGAAACCGGTATTGACCGAATTTCAATCGGTAGTTTAACTAAAAATATTCAGGCGATTGACTTGTCGATGAGATTCAAGGCATCGAAGTAATATACTAATAAATCAGTGCCATTTTCTTATTTAACCATTTGATTCCATATCAATCAAATGGGTCTTAGAATTTTCAAGTGCTGGCTCAAACCATGCAAGATTTTTGTGCAGTTTGACAACTTCTCCAACAATAATCAGCGTGGGAGGGGACAAATGCGCCGTTGCGGCCAAGTTAGGTAGTGTTTGCAAGGTTCCGATCACGATCTCTTGTTGTTGCGTCGTACCTTGTTGAATGATTGCTGCGGGCATAGAACTCGGCAAGCCGTGGGAGATCAGTTGCCGGGATAACACGGGTAATCCAAGCAATCCCATATAAACCACAATGGTCTGGTTGGGGCAGGCGAGGCGTGGCCAATCGAGATCAATCGTATTATTTTTTAGATGACCGGTCACAAAAATGCATGATTGCGCGTAATCACGGTGTGTCAGCGGAATTCCTGCATATGCGGAAACACCCGATGCAGCCGTAATACCTGGTACAACTTGAAAAGGAATATGGTTTAAAGCCAGAGTTTCAATTTCTTCACCACCCCGGCCAAAAATAAAAGGATCCCCCCCCTTAAGTCGCAACACTCGTTTACCTTCCTGCGCCAACCGTACCAGCAGTTGATTGATCGATTCCTGTTTCAGTGTGTGGCGGTTACGTTCCTTGCCAGCGTAAATACGTGTGGCGTCACGGCGCACCATATCCAGAATTGCAGTTGAGACCAGACGGTCATAAACGACTACATCGGCCTGCTGCATCAGACGCATAGCACGAAAAGTCAGTAAATCAGGATTACCCGGTCCGGCACCGACCAAGTAAACCTCACCTTGCGGCGGTTCATTTTTTTCCTGTTGCAGCGATTGCAGCAAATAATTTTGAGCAGTTTTATCTTTACCAGCCAATATCATTTCAGTAAACGGACCTTGTAGGATTGTTTCCCAGAAAATGCGCCGTTTCGCCGGGTGGGTGAAGTGTTGTTTTACGCGCTTACGAAACTTTCCTGCAATGGTAGCGATGCGTGCGTAAGCGACAGGTATCATGGTTTCCAGTTGTGCACGCAGCAATCGCGCCAAGACCGGTGATTGCCCGCCGCTGGAGACCGCGATTAGGAGTGGGGAGCGGTCGACGATGGATGGCATGATGAAAGTGCATAATGCCGGGTTATCAACGACATTAACCGGAATCCGTCTCTCTTGCGCCGCTTCGGAAACTTGCTGATTAATAGCATGATCATTTGTTGCAGCGATTACCAGGGCAATATTGTGCAGATGTTCGGGTTGAAAGCACTTAGCCCGATGATTGATAGTGCCGTGAGCAGCGTACTCATCTAAAACACTCTCCAGTTCAGGTGCTACCACTGATACTTGCGCACCGGCCTGGAGCAACAGCATAACCTTGCGGGTGGCGACTTGACCACCACCTACGATCAGACAAGTTTTGTTTTTAATATCTAAAAAGATTGGCAGGTAATCCATTACTTACGCAGTTTATCCCATTTATGAATGGCAAAGAAGTGCTGTTCAATTCTAAGCCAAATAATGGCTTATACTTTGAACAGCACTTCCTTGTGCGCATTAATTACAACAGGTATCGCTGAAAATAGAATATCTTATGGCAAGTAGCGGTTTATAAACTAGATTCCAATTTAAGGATGTCTTCCAGTTTTATGTTGGTTCCGGTGCCTTTGAACACAGTACCTACTTTTTTCTTGTTTAAGTGTTCGAGATTAAGATCATATACTTCTTTGGAGAGTGGGAAATATTTCACTTCTGTAACCAGCTCTGTTGCGTTCTGCATATAGAAATTAATAAATTCATTCACTGCCGGTTTTTCTGTGGATTTAGCATTAACGTAAATGAATATCGGGCGCGATAATGGTTTATAGCTGTTGTTTTCTACGGTTGCCGCAGAAGGAAGTACACCGCCATCCCCACTATCAATTGCAACGGCATTAATTTTTTTACTATTTTCGATGTAATAGGCAAAACCGAAGAATCCTAATGCATAGAGATCACTTGCAACGCCTTGCACCAGGACGTTATCATCCTCTGATGCCGTAAAATCGCCACGGCTTGATTTGGCCTTACCAACAATAGCTTCCGTAAAGTACTCAAAGGTACCAGAATCCGCTCCTGGACCATAAAGTTTGATTTTTTTGTCCGGCCATGCCGGGTTTATTTGATTCCAGCTGGTGATTTTGCCTTGTGCGGAAGGTTCCCATATTTTTTGCAATTCTTCGACTGTGATGGTTTTGCTCCACGTGTTTTTTGGGTTAACAACCACAGTTAAAGCGTCAAAAGCGATGGGCATTTCAACAAATTGCACACCTTCTTTCTTACACGCTTCCATTTCCAACTCAGTAATGGGGCGGGATGCATTCACGATATCGATTTCATTCCGGCAGAATTTCTTGAATCCGCCGCCTGTTCCAGAAATGCCGACAGTGACTCGAATTGCGCCGCGTTTGGCTATTTGAAAATCTTCCGCAACGGCCTCAGTAATGGGAAAAACAGTGCTTGAGCCATCAATTTTCACGATCGGCGTGGCGCTGGCGAAGCCTGCATAGAAGAGCGCACTCAGGAAAGCTGCTGCAATGGGAGCTCTGAAGTTCAAAGAATTCAACATATTTATACGTGCTCCAAATGAATAAAGTAGAGGATGAGCGTTTTAAAAAACTACGCGCTATACTATTTCAGAATTGTTACAGGATTATGACAATTTTTATGTTTTGTTGCTAAACCTGATCCTGCAGCGCGTATAGATTGTTCATCGTATCAGCATGCGAAAAATGATCACGCGTTATGCGCTGGCAATTTGAACGACTTTAGCGATGCGCTCAGTCCAGTAATTAACTTTTTGTTTGGATTGACTCTCGACCATTACACGAATAAGGGGCTCCGTTCCCGAGGCCCGAATGAGTAGACGCCCGTTACCGTTTAGATCAGCTTCGGCTTCTTTGCGCACAGTATTAATCGCTTTATTGCTGGTAAAATTAAATGGCTTGGGGATTTTTACATTGATCAGTCGTTGCGGGTATAGAGAGATGCCACGCATAAATTCTGCCAATGTCTTATCGGCATCCCGAAGTGCATATAGAACTTGCAAAGCGGATATTATGCCATCACCGGTTGTATGTTTGTCCATGCAAATGATATGCCCGGAATTTTCGCCGCCAAGGTGCCACCCTTGCTCTTGCAGCAATTCGAGTATATAGCGGTCACCGACATTGGTTCGGAGAAAAGGAATGTGCAGTTTCTTAAATTGATTTTCAATTGCTAGATTTGTCATTAGGGTGCCTACGACACCTCCAGTGAGTATTTTTCTCTGTTTCCGATGCTTAGCGATAATATAAATCAGTTGATCGCCATTGTAAGATCTACCTTGTTTATCCACCATCATGACCCGATCACCATCGCCATCCAACGCAATGCCCAAATCAGCATGATAGTGTTTAACCGCTTTTTGCAATGTGGCGCCATGAGTAGCGCCGCATTCAAGATTGATATTTAATCCGTTGGGTTGTACGCCAATGGTAACGACATCGGCGCCCAATTCATGCATAACGTGACCGGCAATATGATATGCAGCCCCATGCGCACAGTCGATTACAATGCGAAGTCCGCGCAGATCCAGGTTATAGGGGAAAGTACTTTTACAGAATTCGATATAGCGACCAGCGGCATCGTCAATTCGTTGAACCTTACCTAACTGTGCGGAAGGCTTGGTTACTATGGGTGTATTTAACTCAGCCTCGATTTTGTGCTCCATTTCATCCGGAAGTTTGCAGCCGACTGCGGAGAAGAACTTTACGCCATTATCTTCAAACAGATTATGTGAAGCTGAAATAACAATACCAGCCTGCAGCCGCAATGCACGAATCAGATAGGCAATGGCTGGAGTCGGCATTGGTCCTGACAGGAGAACATCCACGCCCGCTGCACATAATCCGGCTTCCAGAGCAGATTCCAGCATATAACCGGATACTCGCGTGTCTTTGCCGATTAGAACTGTGGGACGTTTTCCTTCCATGAGATGCCAGTCGGCGGCTGCCAAGACTTTTCCGGCCGAATAGCCTAAGTGCATAATAAAATCAGGCGTAATAGGAAATTGTCCTACCCGGCCTCGTATGCCATCTGTTCCAAAATATTTTTTAGTCAATTTATGAAGTTATGATTGAGAATAAACAAAACGCCACATACAGTTTACTGATCAAACTGGCTATCGCAATCTCGCAGGGCATTGTAGATAGCAAGAGCTGCTTTACTTGCTTTGACATCATGCACGCGCACAATTTTGGCACCTTTGATTACGGCAAGCAAGGCTGCGGCAACACTCTCATGCAGCCGCTGATCTATATTGTTTCCGGTAATTGCGCCCAGCATGGATTTGCGGGACAAGCCTGCCAATATTGGAGTACCAAATGTGGTGAATTCATTGAGCTGATTAAGTAATGAAAGATTATGTTGCAATGTTTTGCCAAACCCAAAACCGGGATCGACAACCAGCCGGTTAAGTGCAATACCTGCTGCGTTTGCCGCTTGGATTCGCTGTTGTAAAAAATATTTTACCTCAGAGACCACATCTTTGTATTGCGGATTGGTTTGCATCCTTTGGGGCGTGCCTTGCATATGCATCAAACAAACCTGCACATGCCTATGCGGTGCTATAGCTTCCAGCGCTCCCGGGTTGCGCAGTGCATTGACATCATTAATCATAAAAGCTCCCGCTTCGATTGCATGCTTCATCACCTCAGGTTTGGAAGTATCTATGGAAATAGGAATACCGGTGTCTGCAAGAGCCTCCAGTACGGGTATAACGCGCATTAATTCTTCATCGGTATTGACATACTGGCTTCCGGGTCGCGTTGATTCTCCACCTATATCAAGAATATCAGCGCCTTCGTCAATGAGGTTTTTTGCATGCGCAATGGCTTTCCGGGTGGACAAAAAGAGCCCGCCATCTGAAAAGGAATCAGGGGTTACGTTAATTATACCCATTATCAACGGTTGATTGGATGAAGCGATAAAATCGATAAAATCGTGAGGAAATGAAGGCACAGTAAGAAATGAACGAGTAATTAAAAACGGGATACGATTTTATAAAATCGTATCCCGTTAGTTAAAAAAATTAGCAATGGTTAATCAGTTTCTTTGGCGACCTCTCGCGGTGCCTGGGATTCGCTTTTCTCTTCAGTCTCTTCTGTTGAAGACTCATCACTCGCAGTTGAAGATATGATTTGCGGTGGTTTGGGCGGGCGAGGTGGGCGACCTTCCATAATATCTTTGATCTGATCGCTATCAATCGTTTCCCATTCCAGTAAAGCTTGGGTCATGGCCTCAATTTTGTCTTTGTTTTCTTCAATGAGTTTGCGTGCAATAGCATATTGTTCATCGACTATGCGGCGAACCTCTGCATCAACTTTTTGCATGGTTGCTTCACTCATGTTTTTATGAGTAGTTACTGAGCGACCAAGAAAAACTTCGCCTTCATTTTCACCATAAACCATTGGGCCAAGCTCGTCAGACATCCCCCACTGGGTTACCATTTGACGTGCTAAGTCTGTCGCGCGCTCAAAATCATTCGATGCACCAGTGGTCATTTGCTTCATGAAAACTTCTTCAGCTATACGCCCGCCAAACATTACCGAAATCCTTTGTAGTATTTCCTCACGTTCCATGCTGAAACGATCTTCTGTCGGCAGTTGCATGGTTACACCCAAAGCGCGGCCCCTTGGGATGATTGTTACTTTATGTACGGGGTCAGTTTTGGGTAGTAATTGAGCTACTACTGCGTGCCCTGATTCATGATAAGCAGTATTTCTACGTTCATGTTCCGGCATAACCATTGAGCGTCGTTCTGCACCCATAAATATTTTGTCTTTAGCACGTTCAAAGTCATCCATATCTACCAGACGTTTGTTACTTCGAGCCGCAAACAGCGCTGCTTCATTGACTAGGTTCGCCAAATCAGCGCCCGACATACCGGGCGTACCACGCGCAAGAATATCTGCTTTTACATCAGGTGACAGCGGAACCTTGCGCATATGGACATGCAGAATTTGTTCGCGTCCCCGTATATCAGGTAATGGCACCGTTACTTGACGGTCAAAACGACCGGGGCGTAACAAAGCTGGATCCAATACATCGGGGCGGTTGGTTGCAGCGATTACAATCACGCCCATGGCACCTTCAAATCCATCCATTTCTACCAATAACTGATTAAGTGTTTGTTCGCGTTCATCGTTTCCGCCACCTAGGCCAGCACCACGCTGACGACCTACTGCATCAATCTCATCGATAAAGATAATGCAGGGCGCATGTTTTTTGGCTTGCTCAAACATATCACGAACTCTGGATGCGCCTACGCCGACAAACATTTCAACGAAATCTGAGCCGGAAATGCTAAAGAACGGTACCTGAGCCTCTCCAGCAATAGCCCGAGCAAGCAACGTTTTTCCGGTTCCCGGACTACCTACCATCAATACACCGCGTGGGATTCGTCCCCCAAGTTTCTGGAATTTTGTAGGGTCGCGTAGGAATTCAACCAGTTCAGCAACTTCTTCTTTAGCTTCCTCGCAACCGGCAACATCATTAAAGGTTACGGTATTGGTTGATTTGTCGAGCATGCGTGCTTTACTTTTGCCAAATGAGAATGCACCACCATTACGCCCGCCACCTTGCATCTGGCGCATGAAAAATATCCATACGGCTATCAGCAGAAGCATTGGAAACCATGAAATAAAGATACTCATCAACATAGAGGGTTCTTCTTCCGGTTTTGCTTCAACAATAACACCAGCTTTCAACAGATCACTTACCATCCAAGGATCGGATGGCGCATATGTGGTGAAACGCCGCCCATCAGACTTTGTCCCTTTAAGTGTGCGTCCTTCGATAATAACTTTAGCGATTCTGCCTTGATTCAATTCGGTTATAAATTGCGAGTATTCCATAGGCACTTGCGTCGGTTGACGAACGCTGAATTGATTAAATACAGTCATCAACACTAGTGCAATTACCAGCCAAATGGCCATGTTTTTAATTAAGTTATTCAAGATAGCTCCTTGGTTTGCACCTAAAAATCATCAATTAGTTACTCTAACTTCTCTTTACTATAACAGAATAGTTCGTTTTTAATAATAAATGTGCTATCGGATTCTCATCCTACTACTAACTTTTATTGTAATCACTGGGGGGATCCATTCATTTCTGATCGATTTTACTGATTATTTTTTCCCTAACCCCAATAAATACAATTCATTGCTGCGATCACGCGATGCTTTAGGTTTTCGTATAATTACGTTTTTAAATCCAGCACGCATATCGAAAAGGAATTGATCAAAATCCCTGCCTTGAAAAACTTTGACTAGAAAATTTCCGCCATAGTTCAGTTGTTCCATTGAGAAAGCTAACGCCAGTTCTGCTAAATACATACTTCTGGCTTGGTCGCTGATAACGATTCCACTCATATTGGGTGACATATCCGAAATGACAAGATCGAGTTGATCATTTCCTAAATTTTTTTTTAATTCAACGATGACATATTCTTCTCTAAAATCACCTTGAATAAATTCTACACCGGGTAACGACGTCATCTCAAGAATATCAACCGCAATAACTTTGCCACCGCGACCTATTTTATGGCTGGCTACTTGAGACCAGCTGCCGGGTGCTGCGCCTAAATCAACAACAGTCAATCCTGGTTTTAGGATTTGATCTTTTTCAGTAATTTCAAGCAACTTATACGCAGCACGTGAACGATATCCCTCTTTCTTTGCTTGTTTGACAAAAAAATCATTGACATGCTCTTTCATCCAAGCTTTACTGGTTTTGGCCCGTTTCATCAAGTAGAATAATGCGTTTTAAGAGAATTTATGTTAACACTAACTATTGCTCATCGGCGTGAATTAAAGGCACAAGCGCATGCGTTGAATCCGGTTGTGATGATTGGAAAATCAGGATTATCCCCTAGTGTTATAGAAGAATTAAATCGTGGGCTTTCAAGCCATGAATTGATTAAAATCAGGGTATTGATAGATGATCGGATTGCCAGAAATGAATTGTTTGAAAAGATATGCCAGCTGTTAAATGCTGCACCTGTGCAGCATATTGGTAAAATTTTTATTATTTATCGACCTCGGCCAGAAGAGGCTGAAAAACAGCAGGAGCGTTCATCACAAAAAAAGACCAGAACACCTTTTCGCACCAAGCGAAGTTTCCAGAACTAAATTTGATAGCAACATTTAGATGTATTTGACATCCAATATTTCGTATTCACGAATACCGCTAGGCGCATGAACTTCTGCAATATCCCCTGCATATTTACCAATAAGTGCACGTGAAATGGGAGAGCTGATGGATATTTTTCCATCCTTAATGTTAGCTTCATCATCTCCTACGATTTGATAAGTCACCACCTCGCTACTTTGCAAATCTTCCAATTCAACTGTGGCACCGAAAACACAAGCACCATCCGCATTGATGAGAGCCGGATTAATGATCTGTGCGCTAGAAAGTTTACTTTCCAGTTCGGCGATGCGCCCTTCAATAAATCCCTGTTTTTCCTTGGCAGCATCATATTCAGCATTTTCTGAAAGGTCGCCATGAGCACGTGCTTCTGCAATTGCGGCAATAACGGCAGGGCGGTGAATCGTTTTCATATCATGCAATTCTTTACGCAATGCTTCAGCTCCAGCCACGGTTAACGGAATAGTACTCATTGTAATTTTTTACCTTTCATTTTTATCCTGTTTCAAAAAGTCGAATCCAATTTCATCTACGCTTGGAGTTGTATATGCAATTTCTGCAGATTATAAACCTGCAATTCACGTTTGTTAGTGATGCCTACACAGGCAGCACGTGCACCGGCTAAAGTTGTATAGTAAGTTACTTTCGCCTGGAGTGCAGCATGGCGAATTGAATATGAATCCCGTATTGCACTACGCTGATTTTTTACAGTGTTAATGATCAAACTGATTTCACCATTTTTAATCATGTCAACAATGTGCGGTCGCCCCTCAGCAACCTTATTGATGATAATCACCTCTATTCCAGCTTCTGTAATGGCAGCAGCAGTGCCTCGCGTCGCATAAAGCGTGAAGCCGAGTTCTGCAAGGTTGCGTGCGATTTCGACCGCATGCAATTTATCCGAGCGCCGCACGCTAATAAAAATTTTTCCGGAAGCAGGCAGGCGAACATCGGTTGCTAATTGGGATTTAACAAAAGCTTCCGCAAAAGTGGATCCCATACCCATTACTTCTCCGGTAGACTTCATTTCCGGACCTAATATCGTATCAACACCGGGAAGTTTTATAAAGGGAAAAACAGCTTCTTTGACAGAATAATAAGACGGAATCACTTCTTGGGTAACATTTTGCTCGATTAAAGATTTTCCCGTCATACAGCGTGCCGAAATTTTGGCGAGTTGAATGCCGGTTGCTTTGGAAATGAAAGGTACAGTACGCGAGGCCCGGGGATTGACTTCAAGTACATAAACCGTATCATCTTGAATCGCAAATTGTACATTCATCAGTCCAACGACATTTAGCATGCGTGCCATTTCAGCAGTTTGCCGACGTAACTCATCCAGTATCTCAGGTTGTAAATTAAATGTTGGCAGCGAACACGCAGAATCACCGGAATGTACGCCTGCCTGTTCAATATGTTCCATGATGCCGCCAATAAGAACTGTTTCGCCGTCACAAATCGCATCGACATCGACCTCGGTAGCGTGCGTGAGAAAATGATCTAACAATACCGGTGAGTCATTGGAAACTTTAACGGCTTCACGCATATAGCGTTCCAGATCGGCTCGCTCATGCACGATTTCCATAGCGCGTCCGCCTAATACATAACTGGGTCGTACCACTAATGGATAGCCAATTTCTTCCGCGGCGATCAGAGCCGCTTCGGGATTGCGTACGGTGCGGTTAGGGGGTTGGATTAAACCTAATTGCTGGAGCATTTTCTGAAAGCGCTCGCGATCTTCGGCGCAATCGATCATGTCCGGGCTGGTGCCAATAATCGGTACGCCATTGGCTTCCAGGTCGCGGGCGAGCTTAAGAGGCGTTTGCCCGCCATACTGTACAATTACGCCATCAGGTTTTTCCACGGCGACGATCTCGAGTACATCTTCTAATGTCAGTGGTTCAAAATATAATCGATCTGAGGTGTCATAATCGGTTGAGACGGTCTCCGGATTACAGTTAACCATGATGGTTTCAAATCCGTCCTCTCGTAACGCTAAGGCGGCGTGAACGCAACAATAATCAAATTCTATCCCCTGGCCGATACGATTAGGGCCGCCACCCAAGACCATAATTTTCTTTTTATCCGTGGGGTAAGATTCGCATTCATCCTCGTAGGTTGAGTACAGATAAGCTGTACTGGTAGCAAATTCGGCCGCACAAGTATCAACGCGTTTGTAGACCGGATGCAAATTAAACTGATGCCGTTGTTTACGAACTGCGGTTTGATCAGTGCAGAGTAATTTTGCCAATCGCCGATCGGAAAAACCGCTGCGCTTTAGTTTACGTAACGCCTGTTTATCGAGTGTTTCCAGCTGAATTTTTGTCAATGCTTGCTCTTGTTTAATCAGGTCTTCGATTTGTGCCAGAAACCAAATATCGATATGCGTCAACTGATGAATTTCTTCCAGTGAAAGATTTTGACGAAAAGCATCGGCGACATACCAGATTCGTTCTGGGCCAGGGTTGGCCAGCTCAGTTTGGATGGTTTCCAGGTTGTCGGTTTTTTCATCTAATCCGTCAACACCGGTTTCCAGTCCGCGTAAGGCTTTTTGTAGGGATTCCTGGAATGTTCGGCCGATTGCCATGACTTCACCGACGGATTTCATTTGTGTTGTCAGGCGATCATTGGTTTGTGGGAATTTCTCAAAAGCAAAGCGTGGTACTTTGGTAACCACGTAATCAATCGTCGGTTCAAACGAGGCGGGTGTAATTCCCCCAGTAATGTCATTACCCAACTCGTTCAGAGTATAGCCAACCGCGAGCTTGGCTGCGATTTTGGCGATCGGAAACCCGGTTGCTTTAGATGCCAAGGCGGAAGAACGTGAAACCCGTGGATTCATCTCTATTACCAGCATGCGACCATTGTCAGGATTGATGGCAAACTGCACATTGGAACCACCGGTTTCGACGCCAATTTCACGCAATACTGCAATCGAAGCATTGCGCATCAATTGATATTCTTTATCCGTCAGTGTTTGTGCGGGCGCTACTGTAATCGAGTCACCGGTATGCACACCCATCGGGTCGATGTTTTCAATGGAGCAGACAATAATGCAATTATCGTTCTTGTCCCGTACTACTTCCATTTCAAACTCTTTCCAGCCGATCACGGATTCTTCGATCAGTAATTCCTTGGTAGGGGAGGTTTTCAACCCACGTTCGCAGATATCGAGAAATTCTTCTCGATTATAGGCAATGCCGCCGCCACTGCCACCCATGGTGAAGGAAGGGCGAATAATCGCTGGATAACCCAGCATAGCCTGAACTTGCAACGCCTCTTCCATACTGTGCGCCACCGCAGAGCGGGCGGAGCCTAAGCCGATGCGAGTCATGGCTTGCTTGAATTTTTCGCGATCTTCTGCCATATCAATGGCTTCACGCGAAGCGCCGATCAGTTCAACATCATATTTTTCCAATACACCGTGCTTGACCAGATCCAGCGCACAATTCAGCGCAGTCTGGCCACCCATCGTGGGTAATAAAGCCTGTGGTCGTTCAATTGCAATGATTTTTTCGATCATGTTCCAGGTAATGGGCTCGATATACGTGGCGTCGGCCATTTCAGGATCAGTCATGATGGTGGCAGGATTGGAATTGACCAGAATGATACGATAACCTTCCTCTCGCAAAGCCTTGCAGGCTTGCACGCCGGAATAATCAAACTCACAGGCCTGGCCGATAATGATGGGGCCGGCGCCGATGATGAGTATGGATTGAATGTCGGTACGTTTAGGCATGCTTTCTAACGTGGTATCAGGTAGTGGTTATTGGGGGTTATTTTTATGACGCTGCATCATATTGATGAATTTATCAAACAGATAATCAGCCTCGTGCGGACCTGGGCTGGCTTCCGGGTGTCCCTGAAAACAAAACGCCGGCTTGTCGATTAACTCAAAGCCTTGCAAACTGCCATCGAACAGGGATACATGCGTGATACGTGCCGTGGCGGGCAACGTATCAGCATCGACTGAAAATCCATGATTCTGACTGGTAATGATAACTTTCCCGCTGACGATATCCTGTACCGGGTGATTAGCGCCATGATGGCCAAATTTCATTTTTACGGTGCGTGCGCCGCTAGCCAATCCCAATAATTGGTGACCCAGGCAGATGCCAAAGATCGGGATATTGCTTTTCAATAGGGACTGGGTTGCAGAAATGGCGTAATCGCAGGGTTCAGGGTCGCCGGGGCCATTAGAGAGAAATACGCCATCAGGTTGCGTTGCCAGAATTTCATCGGCGGATGTTTGCGCGGGGAAAACCGTTACCTTGCAGCCACGTTGCGCCAACTTGCGCAAAATCGTGCGCTTGATACCAAAATCAAAAGCTGCAACGTGAAACTGGAAATTTTCCGGAGTCTGAAAACCGGATTCTAACGACCATTCACCTTCTGTCCAGGTATACGATTGATGGCAACTGACCACTTTGGCGAGATCCATGCCGGACAATCCGGGAAACTCTCTTGCAGTTTGTAATGCTTTTTCCTCATCTATCTCTCCCGTCATGATGCAGCCTGATTGTGCGCCTTTTTCGCGCAAGATGCGCGTCAGCTTGCGGGTATCAATTTCAGCAATGGCAACGACCCCTTGTTCATGAAGAAACTCGGATAAATTATGGGTTTTGCGAAAACTGCTTGCCATCAACGGAAGATCGCGAATCACCAAACCTGCCGCATGAACCTTGTTGACATTGCCGGATTCGAAATCTTCTGGATTGATCCCGGTATTGCCGATGTGTGGATATGTTAAGGTGATAATTTGCTGACAATAAGACGGATCAGTCAATATTTCCTGATAACCGGTTATGGCGGTATTAAACGCCACCTCGCCTGCTTTGATGCCGTCAATGCCAATAGACACGCCACGAAAAATTGTTCCATCGGCGAGCGCTAGGATGGCATGCGGTCGTTGTGACACAGAAAAACTCCTTGGAAACTGACAAAATCTGGAAAACAGAACCAGGACTGACTCGTTTAGATGCCTTGGTTATTGAAGAAAGGATTATACGTGAAAAAGGTTTATTTTTCTATTTGTGAAACTTATGCTGCCGGATTAATTCTCAAAAGGGATGTGATGAGAAATTGAAATAAATAGATACTTATAATCGATATATTGCTGTATCAAGAAGCCTGGATGTGTAATTCCCCTCCGCAGCGCAAAACATCCACAGATAATTTCCCCATAGTTTTTACTGTTGATAAATGATGTCCGGAGTGAAAAAGATGCGGCAACACTGGAGTCCGTAAGAATCCTTGGTTTTCCCACGCAGATTGCGGACCTCGTATTCGATATTCTTGTTTCCGGTTCCAGCTATGCAGTGTTTGGCAAAGCTTCAGGTTTAAATGCTGCAACAGATATATCCAGTCTCAATTGGTAATAACGGTTTTCGTTTAGATGGTGTGTTAGGAGGGAGTTACTCGAGCTTCTCGGTCAACAGAGCGGGAAACATCAATGGAAATGAGTTTGATGATGTGATTGCGGGAGTTCCTGGCACCGACCCGAATGGTAATAGTTGGGGCTCCAGTTATGTGATCTTTGGCCGCGCAGCAGCTAAGTCGATAAAGTATATTTTCAAGGTACGTCTGGAGATGATAATTTTATTGGCACCAAAGCTCCAGAGTGCTTCAGTGGCGAGGCAGGCAATGGCCGGATGATCGGTCGAGGCGGTGCAGATTCGTTTGATGGTGGTGCCGGTAACGATTACATTCGCATATCGAGTGGTGATTTCGAGCTTGTCGACGGTGGTACAGGTACCGATACTTTAGGATTGACCGGAAGCAACTTTAATTTGGATCTATCGGGTGTGATCGACAAAATTCACGGAATTGAGGCCATCGCCTTGTATGGTAATGGCGACAACACCTTGACGCTGATGGCGCAGGATGTCATCGATTTATCAGATAACGCAAACACTCTAAGGAACATCTGGACAAGGTTCTGCAGGATGCATGAATTGACTCTTATGCCGTGCTCAACTGCCCGTCAAAGATCATCACCATACGCATCAAATTGTAAAATATTAGCGTGAAGAAGCACCTTCACCTTCGAGAACGCCAAGCTGACCAAGTTCCACCTCGGCAATGCTGGCAAGCAAGGCAGTACAGAACTATTAATAAGTAAAATTTTTGGATTGAATTTAACCTGATAATCACGCAAAGTGAAAACGGGGTATTTTCACTTGCTTAATCCATGTGCAACGCGTTGAACAAAGAGGGAATTCTGTTGCTGGCCTGCCTGAGTTTTCATTAGAATGGACCGGATCGATATAAGTACAAGTACATAAAGAGGATGAACTGATGAAACATAAACCACAAATGATGAAAATGTGTTGGTTGGGCGCGGTAGTGATGTTGGCCCTGCATGCCTCGTCGGCTTGGGCCTTTACCATCGATGATGTCGCAAAACAGGCTCAATCACTAGCCGAAAAAAGCTATGAAGCGCCGAAAAGCAACTTGCCTTCCCTTTTCCGCAATATGAAATATGCGGATTATCAGCAGATTCAGTTTAATCATGATAAAGCTTACTGGAGTAATCTGAAGACTCCATTCAAGCTTGAGTTTTACCACCAGGGCATGTACTTCGATACGCCCGTCGAAATTAATGAAGTAACCGCCACGTCGGTACATAAAATCAAATACAGTTCTGATTATTTCAATTTCGGCAATGTCGAGTATGACAAAGACACGGTGCAAGATCTTGGTTTTGCCGGCTTCAAAGTGCTGTATCCGATCAATAGCAAAGATAAAAACGACGAAATTCTCAGTATGCTCGGCGCCAGTTATTTCCGCGTGATTGGCGCAGGCCAGTTTTATGGTCTTTCCGCACGCGGCCTCGCTATCGATACCGCTCTGCCTTCCGGCGAAGAGTTTCCCCGATTCCGAGAATTCTGGATCGAGCGGCCTAAACCGACTGACAAGCACTTGACAATCTATGCGCTACTCGACTCTCCGCGTGCGACGGGCGCTTACCGCTTTGTCATGATTCTGGATCGCGATATCGTGGTCGACGTCCAGTCGAAAGTTTATCTGCGCGACAGGGTCGGCAAGCTGGGCGTTGCGCCGTTGACGAGCATGTTCCTGTTTGGCTCTAACCAGCCTTCTCCGACGACAAACTTCCGTCCTGAGTTACATGATTCTAACGGCCTCTCCATTCACGCCGGCAATGGAGAGTGGATCTGGCGTCCGCTGAACAACCCGAAATATCTGGCCATCAGCAGTTTCTCCATGGAAAATCCGCAAGGCTTTGGTCTGCTGCAACGTGGCCGCCAATTCTCACGTTTTGAGGATCTGGATGACCGTTACGATCTACGTCCGAGCGCGTGGATAACGCCGAAAGGGGAATGGGGCAAAGGTAGAGTCGAGCTGGTGGAAATTCCGACCAACGACGAAACCAATGACAACATTGTCGCTTTCTGGACGCCGGATCAACTGCCGGAAGCTGGTAAAGAGATGAACTTCAACTACACCATCACTTTCAGCCGTGACGAAGACAAACTGCATGAGCCGGGTAACGCGTATGTCATGCAGACCCGTCGTTCAACGGGTGATGTAAAACAGTCCAATCTTATTCGTCGACCTGATGGCACGATCGCCTTCGTCGTCGATTTCACTGGCGCGGAGATGAAGAAGCTACCGCAGAATACTCCTGTTACGGTTCAGGCCAGTATTGATGACAACGGTGAGATCGTCGAGAGCAGCGCACGTTACAACCCGGTCATTAAAGGCTGGCGCCTGATGTTGCGCATACAAGTGAAAGATGTGAAGAAAATCACTGAGATGCGCGCTGCGCTAGTCAACGGTGATCAGACGCTAAGTGAAACCTGGAGCTATCAGCTACCTGCCGATGAATAAGGCAACTGAGTATATAGACGCGCTACTGCTGACTGAAGCTGAGAAAGCGGCGCTGCCGGCAATGGATATCCGCACCCTTCATGAGGCGCTGGATCCTGATCATCATCACTATGCGCGTGAAGATGATTCGCCGCTAGAGTCTGTGAAAGCGCGACTAGAACAGAGCTGGCCTGATTCTCTGGTTGACGGGCAGCTGATTAAAGACGACGAAGAGCGCACGCAACTGAAGGCGATGCCCAAAGCAACGCGTTCATCGATGTCACCGGAACCGTGGCGCACCAATCCGATTGGGCGATTCTGGGATCATCTGCGTGGGCGTGATATCACGCCGAGCTATGTGTCGCGACTGACAAAGGAAGAGCAGACTCACGAACAGCAATGGCGCACCGTCGGCACCATTCGCCGCTACATTTTGCTGCTGCTGACGTTGTCGCAAACCGTGATTGCGACCTGGTATATGAAAACCATCCTTCCTTACCAGGGTTGGGCGCTGATCAATCCGGTCGATATGATTGGCCAGGATGCGTGGGTATCGTTTATGCAGTTGCTGCCTTATATACTGCAAAGCGGCATTCTGATCCTATTCGCTATTCTCTTCTGCTGGATATCCGCCGGTTTCTGGACGGCGCTGATGGGTTTCCTGCAACTACTGATCGGTAAAGATAAGTACAGTATTTCCGCATTGACGACAGGGGATGTGCCCCTCAATCCCGAGCACTGTACTGCGTTGATTATGCCTATCTGCAACGAAGACGTGAATCGCGTATTCGCCGGATTGCGTGCGACCTGGGAATCTGTGAAGGCGACGGGTCAACAACAACACTTCGATGTCTATATTCTGAGCGACAGCTACAACCCTGATATCTGTGTTGCGGAACAGAAAGCGTGGATGGAGCTGATTGCAGAGGTTCAAGGTGAAGGCCGGATCTTCTATCGCCGCCGCCGCCGCCGTGTGAAGCGTAAGAGCGGCAATATTGACGATTTCTGCCGCCGTTGGGGTAACCAGTACTCCTACATGGTGGTGCTGGACGCGGACTCGGTGATGTCAGGAGAGTGCCTGACCAATCTGGTACGCCTGATGGAGGCTAATCCGAATGCCGGCATCATTCAGTCATCGCCGAAAGCCTCAGGCATGGATACCCTTTACGCGCGTTGCCAGCAGTTTGCGACACGCGTTTACGGGCCGCTGTTTACTGCCGGCCTGCACTTCTGGCAATTAGGGGAATCACACTACTGGGGGCACAACGCCATCATCCGTGTGAAACCGTTTATTGAACACTGTGCGCTGGCGCCTCTGCCGGGTGAAGGTACTTTCGCGGGCTCCATTCTCTCTCATGACTTCGTGGAAGCGGCATTAATGCGCCGTGCAGGGTGGGGGGTGTGGATCGCTTACGATCTGTCGGGTTCATATGAGGAACTGCCGCCGAATCTGCTGGATGAGCTTAAGCGCGACCGCCGCTGGTGTCACGGTAACCTGATGAACTTCCGCCTGTTCCTGGTAAAAGGCATGCATCCGGTACACCGTGCGGTGTTCCTGACCGGCGTCATGTCCTATCTTTCCGCGCCCTTGTGGTTTATGTTCCTTGCGCTTTCCACCGCGCTGCAGGTGGTGCATACGCTCACGGAACCGCAATATTTCCTGCAACCGCACCAGCTGTTTCCGGTGTGGCCGCAGTGGCGACCGGAACTGGCGATCGCGCTGCTAGCCTCCACCATGGTGTTACTGTTCCTGCCCAAGCTGTTGAGTATTCTGCTTATCTGGTGTAAGGGGACGAAAGAGTACGGTGGGTTCGTTCGCGTCACGATCTCCCTGTTGCTGGAGGTGCTTTTCTCGGTGCTGCTGGCACCGGTGCGTATGCTATTCCACACCGTATTCGTGGTCAGCGCGTTCCTTGGCTGGGAGGTGGTGTGGAACTCGCCACAACGTGACGATGATTCCACGCCGTGGAGTGAAGCCTTTATGCGCCATGGTTCTCAGTTGTTGCTGGGGCTGGTATGGGCCCTAGGGATGGCGTGGCTTGATCTGCGCTTCTTGTTCTGGTTGGCGCCTATTGTCTTCTCGTTGATTCTGTCACCGCTCGTGTCGGTCGTTTCCAGCCGCGCGTCTGTTGGCCTGCGCGCTAAGCGCTGGAAGTTGTTCATGATTCCGGAAGAGTATTCGCCGCCTCAGGTACTGGTGGATACAGACAACTATCTGGTGATGAATCGCAACCGCACGCTGGCCGACGGCTTTATGCACGCCGTGTTTCATCCATCTTTCAACGCACTGGCGACAGCGATGGCCACCGCGCGCCACCGCGAAAGTGCAGTGCTTGAGATTGCCCGCGATCGTCATGTTGAGCAGGCGCTGAATGAAACCCCGGATAAACTCAATCTCGATCGCCGTCTGGTACTGTTGAGCGATCCCGTCACCATGTCTCGTCTGCATTACCGCGTATGGGCGGCGCCGGAGAAATACTCTTCATGGGTGAATTACTATCAGCAACTGACGCTAAATCCGTTAGCGTTGAAAGCGAAATAAGCCGGGAATTAACGAAACGCTGAATAGTTAACGGCTTTTATATTTTTCGGTACTGCTGCTGTTTTTTCTGAACACGGATTCCCGGTTATTCCTAATTTGCATTTTGCCATTTTCTTTTCAGGTCCGGAGGAGCACTGATTTACGAAGTTACACAGGCGCGGGTGCGGCTGTATCGTGATGAAACGGATGGAGGAGATGCGGGTTATTGGTGTGTTGAAAAGCGTGAAGAAACTCTTGGATTGCTTGCGACGACCGACATTCGCATCAAGATTAAGCAAATTACATGCGCTATTTTGCTAAGAATCTTCAAAGTACTTTCTGGCATGCCGATATCATATTTTTTCATGTACAGCCAATGCTCAGTTATGAACATTATTACAATTTTTACCAAGACATTTACATTATTTAAATTTCGCCACAAGTCTAAACATTTTAAATATGAATCTCTCGAGGAAATTCTTTCCAGTACCGAGTATTCTTTTTTTCTGGCATTGAAAGAATCTCTATCCAAAGACTATGAAATATTTGCGAAGGTGCGTATTAATGACGTGCTTACGCCTGATGAGATTTTTACGATACAAAATTGTAAGGCTGCGATATACCGGATACCTCCTAAGCATTTTGATTACATTCTATGTGAGAAGCGTACACTTTCAGTGGTTGCGGTTATAGTACTGGACGATCGAAATCATATTCGGCGCATAGCACGTGCCAAAAGCAGTTTTGTGGAGAAAGTATGCATAACTGCCGGGTTTAAGTTGTTGCGCTTCCCAAGCCGGGCGAATTATTGCTCTAAAGCGGTCAGAGAAGTGATATTAAATTCCCTGAATACCTCATCCATCTGATTTTATATTCGTTTTTTGAAGATGGTTGGTTCTTCCTGTGCAGTGATTCTAGCTTTCTATTTTTCAGTTGGTAGAAGCGGGACGTTATTTTTCATACTGTGTGCAAACCCACGCACGGGATAAGTCAATCATTGCGTTCTTGCCGCGAAACATTGATAGACACCAAAACTGCGCCTTCCCTCAGTAATTTCTGAAATGGGCACAATCGTATCGCCTCCCATCAAAGCTGCTTCGTTACGTGCAAGGTCCGCAAGTTCAGCTGAAACTTTATCTGCATCGCGGTTAAACACTATTACTTTACTTTCAACTTTGGTATTAACTTGTCCTAATTTTTTGCAGGATTCGACTGTCCTGACTGATTGCACCAGACGTACACCTTCACCTTTTGAAGTAACCTTGACCCATGTACAAGAAGACAGTATTAAGCCACCGCAAATCGCAATAAAGATTTTTTTCATTGGATAATTCCGTTGTTGAAGGATATTGCCTGCATACAATACAACGACTTAGTCATAAAAGGAGTGCTGCTTATTTCTTCGATTGGATTTCTGGGAAATATCGAAGAAATAAATTTTGTCGCTAACAATATGAAAATAATTAGCATTATTTTCTAAAGAAAAAAGATTAGTGTGTCAGATTCATCAGGCTGCCACATAAAAACCATAAATATCCCAAGGCAGATAGATCATCATGGCTGCTTTACCTTGCGCAGGTAGGGCTTTACTGTTTCCCAGCCTTGCGGATAAATCTTCTGTGCTTCCTCATTGCTGATTGAAGGGACAATGATGACATCGTCGCCTTGTTGCCAGTTCACGGGTGTCGCGACTTTGTGTTTTGCGGTTAGCTGCATTGAATCAATAACGCGCAAGATTTCGTTGAAGTTACGACCCGTAGTCATGGGATAAGTCATCATGAGCTTGATGTTTTTATCAGGGCCGATGATAAATACTGAGCGGACGGTTGCATTCGTGAGGGCCGTTCGTCCTTCCGCTGAACCTGTTTCGTCGGCAGGAAACATATTATAAAGTTTGGCTACATGCAGATCCGTGTCTGCAATCACCGGGTAACGAACCGATGAACCGCCGACATCTTCAACGTCTTTTAGCCATTTCTCATGATCATGAAGCGGATCAATACTCAGCCCGATAAGTTTGGTATCGCGCTTGTCAAACTCGGCTTGAATACTGGCCATATATCCCAGTTCCGTTGTGCAAACCGGGGTGAAATCCTTGGGGTGAGAAAATAATACCGCCCATTTATCGCCGATCCACTGATGGAAATCGATTTTTCCATGAGTGGTTTCTGCCTGAAAATTAGGTGCTTGATCATTTATACGCAGTGACATGGTATCTCCTTAGCTTAATTTATTTTTATATTTTTGCATGAAATGACTACAACAGGGAAACTATGTGTCTGCTAACCGAAGATTGATCAGTTAATCACCCCATTCTTAATGGGAGCATGTAGTAGAGGATTCAGTTTAAAAGCCTCTGCCAGCTTCAGAACTGGCAGAATTTTCTGACGCTTTCGGCGCATCCTCGCCGATCATTACCGGTTTGCCATCCTGCCAGATCACGGCATAATGGCCCAATCGACGTTTTCTTTCAAGCGCCAGCGTTACAGCTTTTTGCAACGAATCCAGGATTACCTGACCTTTTTCTGAGAGCTTTGCTTTTGAGGTTATCTTCATTTCGTAACTTCCATTAATAACTGCTGATAATAAACTTCGTGAAGAATATCACGGTTATCGCTCGTTTGTTCAAACACGGGAATCGGCATTTGACCATTATTCATAAAACAAATGCAGCGATCAACCTTTTGGCTGAATACATTGAGTAAATTAGCTAAACTACGAGTGAAACGCCGCTTAATATCGCACAACGGAATATTGTGACCACCATGTGCGACCCTTTCCGCTACACGCATTTCCGATATTCTGACACTGGGCAAGGCAAGATAGATTAATTCCACTTGCCAGCCATCGCTCTGCAGCCGATCGATCAGGCGTAAATAACTACGACCTGAAAGCGTGGTTTCGAATGCAAAATTTTCTTGGCGCTTGATGTTTTCTTCGATCTCGTTCAGAAAGATACGGCTTGCCACAATAAGTTCCCGTTCCGGTGCCAGCGGAGACAGGCCTGCCGCGATCAGATCGGCATTAACAAAATGAGTACACTCCGCCACCTTGGACAGATATTCCAGAGCGAATGTGGTTTTGCCTGCGCCGTTGGGGCCTCTTGATACACCTGAAGCGAATTTTTCACCAGACACGCATAATCTCAAACTCCCGGACATGTGCTGGATGCTGAGAAGGTAAAGCCCGAATTAAATACAAGAGCCAAGAGAAGAAATGGGGTTATCGCATGGGGTTAACGTGCAAGCTTAGGCCGCGGCCCAACAGGGTCGTCGCGCCTGCAGCGAATTGTTATGGCGCACCGTACGGGCCTAGAAACCGTTCACCATTGAAGTGAATGAGATGCGTGGGATCGCTTGCGCACCATACTTCAGTTTCCCAAGCGACTACGGACAGGAATTTTCTGAATACTTCTCTGCGGTCTGGAAAGGCAGTGACATAGACAAGCCCAGCATCTGAGCTCTCGAACAATTCCGACAACTCAACGTGACGTCCGGCATCTACGGGACCGCTGCTTGCAACGGCCTCAACCAAAACTAACCAATGCCTCTCACGATCATAGATGACGACATCCGGCATTTTTCCATGTTGTCCGACTTGTACGCCCAATGCAGTCAGCAACTCACGGTCAAAGTACCTCCACTTAGCGCCTGTATCTCCGACATAGACCAACTCACCACCTGGAACGTAGTTGACACCAAACTCTTCAATGATTGCCCTAATGAGATCTGAATGAGGCCCTGCACTGAGAGTGATTTCATGACCCTCCCGCACTCTCAGGGAGATTCGATGCCTATCACGTGCGCGTGCGTATTGTGCCGCCAATGTTTCTCGTGTTGCTAGATATGCCGAAAGTAGCTCTGTCCACTGTGGGGTGCCATGATGTTTAAGCAGATTAAGCGCTAATGTTTCGATTTGATAGCAATTGTCTGAGCTATTGACCGGTCGATCCGGTTTGTCTGGGTTATGCAGCAATATTCCAGCAGAAACAAGCTGCTTCACGCTGTACTTGCGAACGCTTTCGCGCGTATTTTCAGCGTAATTTACGGCCAGCTTCTCACGTGCAAAGTCCAAAATGTCTCGAATTCCCAACATCGGGCTCTCAGCCTGATTCCATCGCTTTTCTGGTGACAGGTTGAGAAGAGCAAGAAGGCAGATTGCCGTTCTGCCGTTCAATTGCTCGGTGGGCATGCCAAGCTGGCGAAGCACTTGCAGCGCTTCTGAAATCCGTTGCTCTGCGGCTGTCATTGTTTAAGCACCTTCAATACGGCTAAATCAATTTGTTCTTGTGAATTTCCAATATCACTTGCCACTTCTCCGAGTGCAGTCAGCTTTTCACGGCTAGGATACTTCATGAGCTTTAGGTCAGTAGCATTGACTTGGGTATGTCCGCTGAACTGCCGGAAGTGCTCATCAACCATGGTGGTGTTCAGGTATAGCGATAAGCCCTTTGCCAACTGCTCAGACATTCCGCGGCGTCCCTCATGAAACACATTGAGGTGATTCTCAAATCCAATGACCTGTGAACTACCAAACTCTGATGGATTGACCACGCAAGCCACAATTCGACGCTTCTCCTCTTTAGAGGAGAATCTACGAATAACACAGTAATTTCCGCTCGGGTAGAACCATTTTTCTGTTTTAGAATTGAGAACCATTGCATTGGGCTTCTTTATCCCGTCTTTTGGCCATTCAACGTGAGTAGATGAGAAATGTGCGGGATAAAGCAATGGCGCCGTACCCTCACCAGGCATGGCACGCAAATATTCTTTCAACCTAAAATCAACCACTGGGCCAGTAGACACCGCAATTCCCACCTCAGCCAGTGAACAGTGCGCGATGCTATTTATTTCATCACGCTGCTCAGGCGATGGAATATGAATAAATTTCTCTTGGTCATTCGGGGGGACGATTCTTTCAAACGGGTAGTTTCGAGATACCAGATCATTGAATTTGTCATCGGTTGATGTTGTTACCTCTACACTTCCCTGAACGCCGCAAACCTCTAGGTGAAAGATAACGTTTTCCTGAAGAACGCCATCATCTTTGAAGGCAGTGCCGCGAGACTCAAATAAATGTATTTTTCTGATCGCACTATTAGAAAGCAGAATCTCACGAAATGGTTTGTAATATGGGCCGTTGCAGAAGCTTCTCGGTATGATAGCTACGATCTGGCCACCTTTTGCCATGAGTAGGACAGCCAAGGCGACAAATGCCGAATATAGATTCACTGTTTCAATGCCAACGTTTTTCAACATGAAACGATAGCGTGATGAGCTAGATATTTTTTTGTACGGTGGGTTGAGGATGGCGTGAGTGAACCCGGCTTCTGATTCAAACTGAATTCGATTCACTGAACTTTCAATAAAGTCTTCGCTCTTTATTTCATAGCTTAGGTTGATGCTCTTGGCGTACCTTGAAAGCGTTCTATTCAGTTCAGAATGAAGCGCTGGATCAATCTCATACGCGATCAACGAGATATTCTTGAAGGCCAGATCGCCCGGCGCGATCCGCTCAAAGAATGCGCAGGATAGTGAACCAATTCCTGCCCCGGCGTCCAATAGGCGGCATTCGGTATGGCTAGCGCTTGTAAACATGCCAGCCATGAACCGGGCTGTAGTTTCAGGTGTCAGGAACTGACCGAGCTGCGATTTGTGTTTCGCATCAGTTGTCCCAGACACTCGAAGCCTAGATTTTTCGATTTCTTTCAGCAAAGCATCAACTCCTGCTGTGCGCTAAACGTAATATATAAGACATTTTGTCGAATAATTTTGCCGATTTTGTCGTGTAGTCACAAAAAAGATTATCTATCATCATGCATTTAAGAATGAATTAATAAATTGATTAAAGTCAGCATGATCGTTTAAGCATGTAAAAGCTAATATTTCATAGGGTAACACCCTATTATTTTTGATGACAAGCTTTCTTGGGCGACTCGGTTGCAGCTTCGACAATTCCAATCGATTCGGATTCAGCAATTAGGCTGCTACCGTTCCACCAACACCACTTCAGCCACCATTACCGCATCATCTCTCCGAAACTGCAATTCTACTTTCTCCCCCGCCTTCAACGTGCGCAAAATCGCCGTATATGACGCCAAATCGCTGATCGGTTGCCCGGCCAGTTGAATCAGAATATCGCCGGTTTGTAGTCCGGCTTGTTGTGCCGGGGAGCTGGGGAGGGTGTTGTCGATGCGCACACCTTCGCCTGGGTAGGAGAAATCCGGGACGGTGCCGAGGCTGGCGGTGCGTTTTTCTTTGGATTCTTTTGTTGGTGCGGGAGTTGATGATAACGTGACCGTGAGCGGTTCGATACGGTTGGCGAGGTATTCGGTGGCTTCCTTGAGAATTGCGGCGACTTTGACCAATCCTGCGGAATCAATCTTATCGGCGGTGTCGCCGGGGGCGTGGTAGTCCTCGTGCGCGCTGGCGAAGAATTGCACCGCCGGGATGCCGGCTTGGATGAATGCGGCTTGGTCGCTGGAGCCGAAGTCGTCTTGCACGGCGTTGACCGGGACGCCGGTAAAAAACCCGGCGCCGCGGAAAACATGCACTAGTTCGCGTGCGGTTCCGGTGCCAAATATCGTGACCGGATTATTCTCAAGCCGTCCGACGGTATCCAGATTAAGCATGGCGATAATTTTTTCGGCCGGGAATGATTCGTTGTTACGGACGTAATGTTTGGAGCCGAGCAGATTCGCTTCTTCTCCGGTGAATGCGACGAAAATGATGGTGCGCTCCGGTTGCCATTTGCCGACCACTTGACGCGCCAGCTCCAGCATCACCGCGATGCCGCTGGCGTTGTCGTCCGCGCCGTGATGGATTTTGCCCTGATGCGCGGCGCGTACATCGGGCCAGCCGGTGCCGAGATGATCGTAGTGTGCGCCGATCACTAGGCTTTGTCCGGCGAGCTGCGGGTTGGTGCCGGGTAGAATACCGACGACGTTACGCAAGGTGATGTTGCCTTTCGGTAGGCCGACATCCTGTTGCCAGGTCTGGAAAAAACTGCCGCTATCGCTGCCCGGCAGCAGGCCGATTTGCTGGAATTGTTTGGCGATATAGGTGGCTGCTTCGTCCAATTCCGGGGTGCCGAGTTCGCGGCCTTTGTACGATTCATGCGCCAGATGATGAATATCCGCCATCATGCGGTTTTCGGAAAAGGCCGGCGGCAGTTCCGCCAATGCGCGGCGTGGCTTGGTAATGCCGGCATGTGTGGTATGTGCGTTATGAAGAACGTAGCCGTCTTTTTGCTGCACTGGTAGTGATAGCGGCGATTGCGTGATCGGCCATTGTCCCTTGTCAATATTGACCAGTTCGTCGCCTTTAAACACCAAATAGCTGTATTTGCGGTAGTGCGGCAATTTATTGGCCAATTCGGCAATTGCCTTGGGATTATCGGCAGCGACCCATAGCAGTGTTTTATCCGCATTGGACGGTTGCCGGGTTGTCAGCACTACAGCATGATCCGTCAGCGGATAGTTTTTTTGATTCAGCTGCAATTGTTTGTTCTGATAGGTAACACCGCGATCCGCCAAGGTTTGGGTAACGGAATCGGTAAACTTATTTTGCCACCCCATGATCCAGATGGTACGGTTTGCAGGTAACGTTCGCAGTTTATCGTCAGTGATGACTTCCAGGGGGCTCGATTGCGTTTTCTGCCAGTTTGTGGCCAGGCTGCGGTACGCTGCCAAAATAGACGGATGCTCCCGTGCGGGCAAAATCAGCAAGGGTTTTTGCGCACCAAAACCTTGAGATAACGCCGAGGGAATTTCGCGGCTATCCAGACGGCGGAATACATCGAAATGCGGATCAAGGTCGATTCGCACCGGACGGTGAGCGAATTCCAGGACGACGGTTTGAGTGCGCTGGTCGACGAGAATATGCGATTCCACTGCCATGTCATCATTTTCCAGCGTGATGGAGAGCGGTATTTTCAATCGATATGGGTTGCCCGCTTGGGTTTGTTGGATCGTTAGAATAAGCTTGAATCCTTGCGCAGTAGGTTCGGTTTCCGCATGGCGCAGCACCAGATCCGGTGCACCGGCGCGGTGTACCCACTGGTCGAATTGCTGCGAAAAATCCTGATCGGTAGTTGCATTGAATGTTGCGAGCAAATCTGCAAAAGTTGCCTGTTTGAATTTGAACTGCTTATAAAATTGCCGCAATACGCGCGTGAAAGCTTCGTCGCCCAATTCCTGGCGCAGCATGTGGAAAAACATCATGGTTTTTCCATATCCCACCGCTTCCGAGCTGGCGCTATGGCGCGATACAAAACGGATGATCGGAAAATCTTTCTCCTTGCTGACAAAATCCGCGTACTTTTGCAGCACATCACGGCGGTATTCATCGCCTTTGCCGCGTTGTTCGTTAATCAGATGGTCGGCGAGGTAAGCGGTCAATCCTTCCGCCCAATTGCCTTTGGCGTAATCGACGAACACACCGTTGCCCCAGTAGTTGTGCAGAATTTCATGCGGATACGACGAATGCAAAATGAACGGAAAGCGAATCACCTTGGAGCCGAGCAGCGTGAACGACGGCATGCCGTAGCCGCTTTCCCAGAAATTTTCGACCAGCGCGAATTTGCTGTAAGGATACGGACCGATCAGTTTGTTGTACATGGCAATGTATTGCGCCGTTGCATCCAGATATTTTTGCGCCAATGCTTGATCGGGGTTGCGCAAATAAACCAGGGCATTCACCGCGCCGGCGGATTGCGTGTAACGCTGATAGCGTCCGGCGACGAGATAGATATCATCTTGCGGCTGTTTTTCCTCCCACACGACATTTTGCATCGCATTCGTTTGCTGCTCGCGCAATAACGTGCCTTGGCTTACCACATCCCAGTCGGCCGGCAGTTGAATATCCAATTGAAACGATACCAATGCATCGCCAAACCGCGGATACCATGCGCTGGAATTGGCCAGAAATACACCTTCCGGTGAAATCACACCCGGTGTGGAGCCGAAACTACGCGAATACTCTTGCCCTGGCCCTTGAAGCGCGTGATGGATCTTGCCATTGAATTGCAGCGTGAATGTCTGTTGATCCGGCGGTAATGTGACCGTGTAATGGCGGATTGAAATGGAACGGGATTTCAGCGCGACTGGATTTCCATTTGTCCTGATGGTCGCACCCTGCACATCAGTAATCGTCAAGCTCGCATGAAGAAAGAATTCAAGCTGCACCGGGTCTTTTGCATTGCGTACCTGATCAGGGATTTGAATCCGATCTTTGACACGGATCTCGGAAGTATCCGGCGACAATTGGATTTTCATCTGGTGATGGAAAGTTGAGGCGCTAGCGGATGCGATCATGCTGCAAAACAGGTAACCAACAATAAAAATACATGCGATGCCGAAGTTAATTGATTTTTGCATTCTTTATTTAAATCTATGGGGTGGTTTATAAATTTGAGCTTTGGATAAAGCGATGTGTTACCGCTCATTGCATTCTATCGCATTGAGGGTTTACTTTCCTTTTGTGCCTATGTTTAAATGTTTTCTATTTATTCGGTTACAAGGTATTTTTAATTTTATGAGAAATTTTATACAAATTACATTTTATAGTTTGTTGTTATTCTTGTTTTTTTTGACAACAGCCCATGCCGGTGTATTTGATTTCATCACCAATGAACACCAGCTTTCCGTCAAGGAGAAACGCGCCGGGGAGGCATACTACCGCGCGGACTCGAAGTGGATGATTTACCAAGCGGAAGTGGCGGATGATAATCCGTTTTATCAGATTTTTCTGAAAAATATTAACAGCGGTGCAGTACAACAGGTATCTCCAGGCACGGGCAAAACCACGTGTGCGTGGGTACATCCGGTGCAGGAGAAAGTATTGTTCTCATCGACTCACGAGGATGCGGAGGCCAAAGCTAAGATGGTTGCGGAGATTGAACGCCGCAAATCCGGCGAGCAGAGGTCTTATTCGTGGGATTATGATGAATTTTACGATATTTACGAGACCGATTTTTCCGGGAAAAACATGCGGAATCTGACCAACACGCTGGGTTACGATGCCGAAGCGTCATGGTCGCCGGACGGTAAATTGATCGCGTTTGCTTCTAATCGCCGCGCCTATAGCGGCGAGTTATCCGACGAGGAAGCTGCGTTGTTTAAAGCCAATCCAGCTTCGATGATCGATATTTACATAATGAACGCCGATGGTTCCAACGTCAAAAGGCTGACGCACACACAAAGTTACGATGGTGGTCCGTTCTTCAGTCCCGATGGAAAACGGATTGTATGGCGGCGTTTCTCGGAAAGCGGTCGCGAAGCGGAGATATTCACCATGAATATCGATGGTACCGATCAGAAGCAAATCACGCGTCTGAATGTCATGTCGTGGGCGCCTTTTTATCACCCATCCAGCAAGTACATTATTTTTGCGACCAATTTACACGGGCATCGCAATTTTGAATTGTATATTGTCGATATCGACGGACAGAAAGAACCTGTTCGCGTGACCGATAAGGAAGGTTTCGACGGTCTGCCGGTGTTCACGCCGGATGGCAATCATATCACCTGGACCAGTGATCGCACCCCGGAGAAAAAGGGATTGTTGTTTCACGGCCAATGGAATCACGCAAGAGCATTGGAAAGTTTATTGTTGAAATAGTCAGTGCTCAGAGCTTCGTAAGAAAATAGTATACGGACCCGGTACAGTGAGAAGTCTTTGGAATCAGTGCTACAGATTTTCTTACTGTGCTTTTAACAGGCCGTTGAAAAATTATCTGCGTTGCCGCTGCGGTGTTAAAGATAGGCTCAAAATGCTCATTTATTAAGCATACACTACGCTTTTAGCCTGTTTTTGCCTTGCATCAGCTGCCTCGAGAACGTTTCTCAACGGCCTGTTAACTGGCTTCTGATGTATCAGAGAAAAACTTTTCTCGGCGTTTTTGTTCATCAAAATAAAGCGATTCATTAGGTTCGAGCCGATTTCCGAGGGTCTGAATTTGCCGCCATATGTCAGGAAATATTTTCATTCTCTTGAAGCGCCGTGCGTTTTTCTTGAAATCCCGTTTATTGTTTGATTTGTACAGTACTTCGAATAACATCAACCAGGTAGGTATGTCATGTTGATTGGTTGCCAATTGTTTTTGTAATAATTCAATAGTAACCTCGGGTGTTTCCTGCTCGGTGAATGCATGTGCCGCAGATGCTGTCTGATCGCGCGTATCAGGAGAATTTTCTGCGGATTGAATAATTTTTTCTGTATGCTGCAGTAAAACTTCTGCATAACGATGCCGTGCGCTAGTCAATGATTCATCCGGGGAGGGCATAAATCTTTCTTTAATCTTTTTATGACTGCGTAACATCATAAGGATGATCAATAAAGTTAGTAAAACCCCAAAAAGGAAAGTGGTGTCCGAAAATAAATCCACATCTAATGAAACCGCATTGAAGTCATTCGAGGGTACTGAATTTTCAATCGGCTGCACGATGTCTTCCGCCGTGACAATGACGGGATTTATCTGAGATGTGTTGTCTTCGGGTTGTATTATTGCAATTATTTGGGGTTCTTGCTCGGTCTCCGCAATAAACTCAACGTTTTCGATTTGCTTTTCTTGCGCGCTCGCGACTTTCAATAACAACAAAGATTGTATTGCGGCAATCTGCGTTTCCATTGATTCAACGTGCCGGGTCAGCAGATTGAGTTGATTGACTTCGCCATCAGCAATTCGTTCTAATTGGGTAATCAGAGTGAGGGTCAATTGGTGATCTTTGTGTTGGTACTGAGCGGATTCTTGGGTTGTTTCTTGCGATTCGCGTTGGGTTGGATTTTTTTTCGATCCACTTTGTCGTGATTGAGTTGCAGGTTTGGCATAGGCGCTGATCGTTCTTAAATCCGGGATGTGGAGTGTCGTTCCGGCTGGTATGGCTCGATATACACCGCCCGGAAAATGTTCCGGATTGTTCTGTATAATAGCGTGGACAAGGTTCTTGCGGGCCTGGGTAGCGTCAGGAAATATCAGACGTGCAATCTGTAAAATATCTTCGCCAGGCCGAATTTGCCATAGCATTCCGGGCCTTGAGCTTTCTTGCTTGGAGACACCAGTGTTGCTGGACGAATAGCTGCCCGATCCAGAATATGAAACAGGTACTTCAGCCGGAACTGAAGTACCTGTTAGCAAGAAAAGTAAAACAGCAATTAGTTTGCCAATAGTTGCAACCATTTAATTTAAGAGTATTGATTATCTACAGAATGTGGCGATTGCTTTATTCGCGTCATCAATCCTCCTTTGCCGCAGATCATCGTCCACATAGACAATTCCACCCGCACCGTCGGGAATCGTTAAGCGGGGTGAGTCGGCGTACATTCTAAGTTGAGTCTGAGCCTCCGTGCATTTTTTTTTGTTTATTTCAGCTTGTGCCTGGTCTTTCGCTTCGTTCTCTTGTCTTTGCTTCCTGCGTTTCTCAAATTCTTCCCGTTCATCAGATAAGGCATTTGATGGGTTGCCTGGGTGGCTGCCGGCCGCCGGTGCTGTGTTGATGTTTAATTGCTGTTCTTTTGTATTCACATGAGGAGGAGGGGGTTGGTCGGTGTAATGTATTTTGCCGGTTTCATCCACCCATTTGTAAATCTGCGCACTGACGGAAGCGCTAAATAGCAAGGCAGTCACAGTAAATACAACAATTCTCATTGCATGCTCCAGAAAAATAATAGATCTGAAATACATCGATTTCGTATTTAGGCAACTTAAGGAAGTTCCGAGCGAACGCCATTTCGAGTAGGGCGAAAAATCTATAACAGCGATGATTAAGATTCCTCAGGGTGTTCGAAATAGCAGATACAAGTTTCTTAGAGCATCCTTAAAGATTTCGTGCATTAAAACATATTAACTGGAAATATGCTGTATTCTTGGGCGAATTGGCACGAAAATTGTTGCCGTTTTTGGCTATAATGTCGCTTTGCAAAGGATTGTCATTATGCAATTGACTCAAAAAGCGCTTACCTTTGATGATGTTCTCTTGATTCCGGCTCATTCGACGGTTCTGCCGCGCGATGTCAGTTTGGCGACACAATTGACACGCACCATCAGCTTGAATATCCCACTCATATCCGCCGCCATGGATACCGTGACAGAAGCGCCTTTGGCGATTGCTTTGGCGCAAGAAGGCGGTATCGGTATCATCCACAAAAACATGTCTATCGAAGCCCAGGCAGCGCATGTGGCGCAGGTTAAACGGTTTGAAAGCGGCGTAGTCAAAGATCCGATCACGATTCATCCGAATATGACTGTGCGCGAAGTGCTTGAACTGATACGGCGGCACAAAATATCCGGATTGCCGGTGGTGAATGGCAAAAAAGTCGTCGGTATCGTTACTAACCGGGATTTACGCTTTGAAACCAATCTTGATCAAGCCATCAAGCACATCATGACACCGAAAAAACGCTTGGTGACGGTCAAAGAAGATACAACGCGCGAAGCTGTGCGGGAATTGTTGCATAAACACCGTCTGGAACGCGTTTTGGTCGTCGATGACAATTTTGATTTGTGCGGGCTGATTACGGTGAAGGATATCATCAAAACTTCGGAATATCCGCTTGCCAGTAAGGATGAACAGGAGCAGTTGCGAGTGGGCGCGGCTATCGGCGTCGGAGAGGGTAGTGAAGAACGCGCGTTAGCATTGGCGGAAGCCGGTGTCGATGTCATTGTCGTTGATACTGCGCATGGTCATTCACAAAGCGTTCTGGATCGCATTGCCTGGGTTAAAAAGAATCTATCGTCGATCCAGGTGATCGGTGGAAATGTCGCGACAGCGGCGGCTGCCAGAGCGATGGCTGATCATGGGGCGGATGCGGTGAAAGTGGGTATCGGCCCCGGTTCCATTTGCACCACGCGCATTGTCGCGGGCGTGGGCATTCCGCAAATAACCGCTATTCATGACGTATCCGAAGCATTAAAAGGGAGTGGGGTGCCGATGATCGCCGATGGCGGTATCCGCTATTCGGGTGATATTGCCAAGGCATTGGCGGCCGGAGCAGACTCAGTGATGCTCGGTGGGCTGTTTGCCGGAACTGCGGAGGCGCCGGGCGAAATTGAATTGTTTCAAGGCCGCTCTTATAAAAGCTATCGCGGTATGGGTTCACTTTCAGCCATGCAGCAGGGCTCCAGCGATCGCTATTTCCAGGATCAGGAACATAAGAATAACGACAAACTGGTTCCTGAAGGCGTGGAAGGGCGTGTTCCATTCAAAGGCAATATTGCTGCAGTCATTCATCAGTTGATGGGGGGCGTGCGTTCGAGCATGGGCTATCTGGGGTGTGAAACGATTGCAGTGATGCACGACAAAGCGGAATTTGTCGAAATTACCTCAGCCGGCATCCGTGAATCCCATGTGCACGATGTTCAGATTACCAAAGAAGCGCCCAATTATCACGTTAAATAACGGTCCGCCATAATGCATCAAAAAATCCTGATTCTCGACTTTGGTTCCCAATATACACAACTGATCGCTCGTCGTGTCCGCGAAACGAATGTGTATTGCGAATTGCATCCCTATGATGTCGATGCGAAATTTATCAAGGCTTTTGCCCCCAAAGGCATCATTCTTTCGGGTGGGCCCGCTTCGGTTTTCGAAGACGAAACGCCGCGTGCGCCCCAAATTGTATTTGAACTGGGGGTGCCGGTGCTGGGCATCTGTTATGGTATGCAAACCATGGCGGCACAGTTGGGCGGTTCGGTGGAGAGTGCCCCGGTGCGCGAATTCGGTTATGCGGAAATACAGACAACGCAGCATGGCCTATTGTTTCAGGATATTAAAGATCGAGTCAGCGTGGACGGAAGCAATATTTTGGATGCTTGGATGAGCCATGGCGATGCTGTGATTACGTTACCGAAAGGGTTTGAGGTCATAGCATATAACGCTGTTACGCCTATTGCCGCCATGGCGGACGATAAGCGTCGCTTCTACGGCATTCAATTTCATCCCGAAGTTACGCATACGCCGCAAGGCAAAACGATGATTGACCGGTTTGTGCATGACATTTGCGGCCTGGGGCGCGACTGGAACATGCCGGACTATGTCGAGGAAGCGATTGGCAGAATCCGTACTGCGGTTGGCAGTGACCAGGTTATTCTGGGATTGTCCGGCGGTGTCGATTCATCGGTGGCAGCGGCGCTAATTCATCGTGCCATTGGCGATCAATTGACTTGTGTATTTGTCGACAATGGCTTGTTGCGTGTTAATGAAGCCCGGCAGGTGAGAGAAACCTTTGCCGGTAATCTGGCGGTTAAAGTAATTCACGTCGATGCCAGCCGTGATTTCTATCGCAGTCTTACCGGTATCAGCGATCCGGAAGCCAAACGCAAGATTATCGGACGCGAATTTGTCGAGGTATTTCAGCGTGAATCGGCAAAAATCAATGATGCCAAGTGGCTGGCACAAGGCACGATTTATCCCGATGTGATCGAATCAGCCGGTGGCAAAACCAAGAAAGCGCATACGATCAAATCACATCACAATGTCGGAGGATTGCCGGAGACATTGCATCTGAAACTGCTCGAGCCGTTGCGGGAATTATTTAAGGATGAAGTGCGCGAACTCGGATTGGTACTGGGTTTGCCGCGTGATATGGTATTTCGCCATCCATTCCCAGGGCCTGGGTTGGGCGTGCGCATTTTGGGCGAAGTCAAATACGAGTATGCTGAACTGCTCAGACAAGCCGATCAGATCTTTATTGAAGAATTGCAACATTCTGGCTGGTACGAGAAAACCTCGCAAGCTTTTGCAGTTTTTCTGCCGGTTAAATCCGTCGGTGTGATGGGGGACGGACGCACTTACGAATACGTGATCGCACTGCGAGCTGTGCAAACTCAGGATTTTATGACCGCCAACTGGGCGGAATTGCCGTATTCGTTACTCAGCAAGGTTTCCAATCGTATTATCAATGAAATTCGCGGCATTAATCGTGTCGTTTACGACATCTCCGGTAAACCACCGGCAACGATTGAATGGGAATAAAGCGCAAATTCAAACGGCCGGTGAGTTGGTTGGCAGGCAGGGAGCTTCTAGCCAGCCTTGAAAGTATTCTAAATTATCTATTAAATGGCAAAAAGCAGGATTCCAGGGATTGGATGTTTGCGCAAGCCATTACACCTCCTCACTGCAATGATACTCAACAAGAATACTGGTTTGACTATATTGCCGATACCGGAGATGGATCGCGCGCAGTCTATAACGTTGCCTATTTGTGCATGAGCGGATTGTGGCTTAAGGATGGAAAGATAACACCGGGACATCCCATTTCATTAAGTCAGACTGGCGAATTTAATCAGCAGCTGCCGCGTGGTGAGTTTTTATTCGTCGGTGGAGATACAGCCTATCATGCAGCGGATATTGCTGCCTTGAAAGAACGCTTTCAGACACCTTTCAATTGGGCTTATGAAGATATTGCAGTTACTACCGGAGAAAAGATAGACCAACGCCCAATTTATGGCATCCCTGCTAATCATGATTATTACGATGCATTGGATGGCTTCAATCGGCAATTCTGTCGCCCGATTGTGCAAGATATTCATCCTCTTGTGCGCGAACAAGAAGATCTTACAGATCCTCAATTGGGATTGCATGGTTTTAGACGTGAACAAAAATCAAGCTATGTTTGGTTAAATTTGCCTTTTGGCTGGAGGCTATGGGGGCTTGATTCACAAGCAGGCAAGATGGATAAGCGTCAACAGGCTTTCTTTGTCAGTCAGTTTTGTGACAAACTTACCCAGGATGGAAGCTTGTTTGATGAAAACAAAAAAAGAGAAGTGCAGGAAACGCTTCGCAATGCAATTCCCGATAAATTAATTGTTGCCACACCTGAGCCCAGCACTGTATTTGGAAAGTGCGCAGCAAGCCATGCTGCCATGGCGGAATTATTTTTACGATTGGGATTAGAACCCGGTTTTCTGCATGACGGCAGGCTGAGCCATAACAAGTGTCGTCTGGATATTTCAGGTGACGTTCATCATTATGAGCGTTATTGGGGCAATGCCCATGAGAATGGAGAATCCGGCAATTATGCTTCCGTGGTGGCAGGCGGTGGTGGCGCTTTTCTGCATCCAAGTCATACTGATGCTGGCGAAATCAAGAAACAAAGCGTGTATCCGGCTGAGATGGATTCGCATCGCGAAGTGACACAGCGGATTCTCAATCCATGGCAGATCTTTCTGGGGGGGTATGCGTGGTTAATTGGTGCAATGGTTGGTTTCATCACCTATTTTGCAGTGACCGTTCCACAAAGCACGTGGTCTTTATTTAAGCTCATTCCCGACAATTTACGCCCGGATTGGAGAAGTCAGGACTTTCTGGCGCGCATTCAGATAGCACTGACTCCTCCGGATGCCGATGCAACTCACAGCGGATATTGGATCGATTTGATTTACCTCCTTTTGTTTGTTGCATTTCTGGTCGCATGGCGGCTCATGAGTATCCCGGAGTTATTGAAAGTTAAATATAGTGATTCACGGGATATCTGGAACAGGCGTCTGGCAACATTTCTCATCCCTGTTGTATTGTGGCTTATTCCCTTGTTAATTCTGATCCTTGAGTCGGGAGAGTCGAATCCTCCATCATTCCTGGCGGCTATTTTGATTGGTTTGTCGTGTGTGGCAGGGCTACTGATATTCAGTCTTATCCGATGTTACAGTGATATTTTATTCGAACGCTCCAGGATCAGAAAAGAAATCTGGTTGGATTTTATTCCCTTATGGGTATTGAGCGGGATGGGAATCTTTTATATGGCTGTGGGTTTTCTGCATTATGGCATATACAAGACATCGATCATGAGTTTTGATTTGTTGGTCATCGTTGTCTGGTCATTAGTAATTCTTGGCTTAGCCGCATTTCCGTTTTTTGCACCGGATAAACTCGGAGTGGCTAAAGCCAATATAGGAAAATTTCTGGCTATAGGTCTTTGGCATGCCATCCTGCAAATCTCAATACCGGTGTGTTTGGCTTTGTATGTCGATTGGACAAGCTGGCTGATTATTTGCGGTATTGCGATAGCAATAACATTGATTGCTGGACACTTGTTTACGTCTCAATATTTTTTCAGGGAATTTTCAGCTGATGTTCAGAAAAAAATTGGCCAAGGGTTATTGATTGCCTGGATTGTGATCGGAATAGTCGTATTTTTTGCAACTATGCAAGGCGAGCTTGTTGTTGTCGACGCATCGCGTTTGCTAATGGCTTTTTTGTCGGGTGCCATATTTGGTTGTATTTGGCTAGGCTGGTATTTGGCGGTATCCTTGGCGTTTAATTGCCATAATAATGAAGCTGGGGGCGGTGCGCGATCCGAGAAATTTCGCCACATGGTTCGCATCAAACTGACAGAAGATACCTTAACCGGGTATGTGATTGGGATTGATGCGCCAGAAAAAGACATCAGCAAGACCAAGATCTGCCTCGTTGATGTATTTACCCTGCAGGCAAAAAAATAAAGTTTTTCTGCGTATATATCTGTTCATGGTTAGCTCATCAAATCTCTCAGTACATAAGGCAGAATACCGCCATGCTTATAATAATCCACCTCAATAGCAGTATCAATGCGGCACAACAGCTGCACTGATTGACTGCTGCCGTCTTTTTTGTGTATTACCAGGGTGACATCTTTCTGCGGTTGAAGATTGTCCAATCCTAAAATATCAAATCGTTCATCACCCTTAATTCCAAGGGCTTCGATGTTGTCATTGTCTTTGAATTGCAGGGGCAGAACGCCCATGCCGATCAGGTTGCTGCGGTGAATGCGTTCAAAACTGGCTGCAATCACTGCTTTGATTCCCAGAAGTTGCGTGCCTTTGGCGGCCCAATCGCGGCTTGAGCCAGTGCCATATTCCTTGCCGCCGAAAACAACGGTGGGGATGCCTTGCGAACGATATTTCATTGCGGCATCATAAATGCACATTTGCTCGGGTGCAGCGCCGATTGTACCCTGATAGAGTGTGACGCCGCCTTCACTGCCGGGGATCATCAGGTTCTTGATACGTACATTTGCAAAGGTGCCTCGCATCATCACTTCATGGTTGCCGCGGCGGGCGCCGTAGCTGTTAAAGTCTGCTTTAGTGACATCGTGTTCCAGCAGATACTGGCCAGCCGGGGAAATATCCTTGATTGAGCCAGCCGGACTAATATGATCGGTGGTTACGGAATCACCGAAGATGCCCAATGCAAAGGCGTGTTTGATGTCGTTGCTGTTGCTGGAGGTTGCTGATTGCAGCGAAAAATTCTCAAAAAAAGGTGGTTCAGCGATGTAAGTGGATTGAGGCCAACTGTAGGTTTGTCCGGTGACGGTAGTGACGTTATTCCACAATTCGTGATCTTTGGTGAGGTTGCTGTAGAGTTGGCGGAAAGTATCCGCATTCGTAGCAAATTTCATCAGCGCATGAATTTCCGCACTGCTGGGCCAGATGTCTTTTAGCCATACCGGTTGATTGTTTTTACCGATGCCGATGGGTTCGGCGGTCAAGTCTTTCAGCATCGAGCCTGCAATGGCATAAGCAACCACTAGTGGTGGAGATGCTAGAAAATTGGCACGGATATTCGAATGAATGCGTGCTTCAAAATTGCGGTTTCCTGACAGCACCGCTGCACAAATCAAATCATTCTTGACGATGGCTTCTTCAATCGGCTCGGCTAAAGGTCCGGCATTGCCGATACAGGTAGTGCAGCCGTAACCGACCAGACTAAAGCCCAGTTGTTCCAGATAAGGTAACAATCCGGTAACGGTCAAGTAATCGGTAACTACGCGTGAACCCGGGGCCAGTGAGGTTTTGATATGATGCCTGACCGACAATCCTTTCTCGACAGCCTTTTTGGCCAGTAACCCTGCGGCGAGCAACACGCTGGGGTTAGAGGTGTTGGTGCAGGATGTGATGGCGGCAATCAGGACATCTCCGTGACCTAATTCGATCGAGAAGCCATTCAATTTGTGCGTGGATAATTCGAGCGGATCGGGTGTGGGTCGATTACTGGTCATTTCGGCGACGTTGCGCGATGCCATTCGCCGTTCGACAGGTACCGCACGGTTTGCTGTTGAAGGGCTGTTCTCTTTTGTTATTTTATGGGGAACTGGTGATGACAGTCGGCTCTCATCCGCGTCACCGGAATCGATATGGGTGCATACCTCGGGATCCTGAGCTCGGTTAGTACGTGTCAAGTATCGTTGATCGAGATCCTCGTCTTGTTTGCCATAACCGCTTTCATTAACGGGTTTGTTGAAGAGCTCGGTAAATTTGGATTTAATCGCGCTCAACTCAATACGATCCTGTGGTCGTTTGGGGCCTGCCATAGATGGTGCAACCGAGCTTAGATCAAGAGTCAGTTCGCTGCTATAGTCGATGTCGCCTTGGCGGGGAATGCCATACATCTGCTGCGCCTGGAAATAGGTTTGAAATGCTTTGATTTCTCCATCGCTGCGTCCTGTGCCTTTGAAGTATTCGACGGTGACATCATCAATCGGGAAGAATCCCATCGTGGCGCCATATTCCGGTGCCATATTAGCGATGGTGGCGCGATCGGGTAACGTCAATGAGGCCGTCCCTTCGCCGTAAAACTCAACGAATTTACCGACTACATTGGATCTGCGCAGCATTTCTGTGATTGTCAGAACCAGATCGGTTGCAGTGACGCCTTCGCGCAACTGCCCCGTGAGATTTACACCCACTACATCAGGCGTAAGGAAATAAACCGGCTGTCCCAGCATGCCGGCTTCTGCCTCAATGCCGCCGACACCCCAACCCACCACGCCGATACCGTTGATCATCGTGGTATGCGAGTCGGTACCGACCAAGGTATCGGGATATATTAATCCGTCTTTTTGATGAACGCCGCGCGCGAGATATTCCAGATTGACCTGATGCACAATACCGATTCCTGGCGGAATGACCTTGAAAGTGTCAAATGCCTGCATGCCCCACTTGATGAACTGGTAGCGTTCGTTATTGCGGGAAAACTCAATTTCCATGTTGTGATTCAGCGCATCTTTACTGCCATAATAATCAACCTGGATCGAGTGATCCACCACCAGATCGACCGGTACCAATGGTTCGATCAGCTTTGGGTTTTTCCCAAGTCTGACTGCCGTACTACGCATGGCGGCGAGATCCACCAGTAACGGTACGCCGGTAAAGTCTTGCAATACAATGCGCGAAACAACAAACGGTATTTCGTCCACCCGGGGAGCATCCGGTTTCCACTTCGCCAATTGACGGATGTGCGCTTCGGTGATTTTTTTATTGTCATAGTTGCGTAATACTGATTCCAGAACAATGCGAATCGAAATCGGCAGGCGGGAGATTTTCCCGGCACCGTTTTTCTCCAGCGCGGGAAGTGAGTAATATTTCACGCGATTTCCATGAGGAAGATTTAATTCATGCAGGCTGTTGAATAAATTGTGATTCATGGCAATATTCCTGAAGATAAGCGCGATTGGGCAGATAAATAAACGATTCTGGCCATAATATATAATTTTGATCCAACAAAGTCACGTACAGGCAATAATGTTTTTCCTGTCTGTAGGGGTAAATGAAACACAATTCATCGGCAATATGGCAATTTTGGTACCCAGCCCTGCTTAATTAACGGTAATTGAGAAAATAGAATTTATTGTGGTGAGTATGATTTCTCGTGTCGTAGTGATTGCATACTTAAAACAAAACAGGTTAAGGTATAATCTGCGGTTTCTCAATTTTGGATTGTTGGAGGTCTCTATGCCTATTTATGAATATCTTTGCAATTCATGCGGTGCCGAGAAAGAACATTTGCAAAAGATTAACGATGCACCCATAGCTGTATGTCCCGTGTGCGGCAGTAATAATTATACTAAACTGATTTCTGCTGCAGGATTTCAATTAAAGGGCAGTGGTTGGTACGTAACTGATTTTAAAAACAAGACGAAACCAGCGGAGACTAAACCTGCTGCGAAGGAAAATACCGAAAGTACGCCATCAGCAATACCTGTAGCTGCGGATATAGCTGCGAAAAAGGAGAGCAGTCCGACAACGACTGCGGCAGCCGTTGATTGATTGACCTGAGCGTCATCATATCGCGGTGATCAAACCAGAAATTATCGATCTCATTACTCAGACCCTTGAAACAATTATGCGTACAAATTACTGTGGCGCCATTAACACCGAATATCTAGATAAAACAGTAACTCTCTTTGGTTGGGTGCACCGGCGCAGAGATCACGGAGGCGTGATATTCATTGATCTACGTGATCGCGAAGGCCTGGTGCAAGTGGTATGCGATCCCGATAATGTGGAAACATTTCAGACAGCAGAAAAAATACGCAATGAATATGTACTGAAAATTACCGGCAAGGTACGAAGACGACCTGAAGGAACGCTCAACACGTCTTTGATCAGCGGTGAAATCGAGATCCTGGTAGCCGCTATTGAGGTTTTGAACACTTCATTGACACCGCCATTTTTGATGGATGACGATAATATCAGTGAAGTCGTGCGGCTGGAGCATCGTTATCTGGATCTGCGTCGTCCGGCGATGCAATCGAATCTCCGGCTACGTCATAAGGTTGCCATGGCGGTTCGCATATTTCTGGATCAACATGGGTTTCTGGATATTGAAACGCCGATGCTGACCAAATCCACACCGGAAGGTGCACGGGATTATCTAGTACCATCACGGGTAAATGCCGGACATTTTTTTGCTTTGCCGCAATCACCGCAGTTGTTCAAGCAGCTTCTAATGGTGTCAGGTTTTGATCGCTATTATCAGATTACCCGCTGTTTTCGTGATGAAGATTTACGCGCGGACCGGCAGCCTGAATTCACCCAGATCGATATTGAAACTTCATTCCTGTCAGAGAATGAAATCATGTCTTTGATGGAAGAGATGATGCGCGGACTATTCAAGAATGTGAGTAATGTGGATTTACCCAATCCATTTCCGCGATTGACCTATGCCGAGGCTATGTTCAAATATGGTTCTGATAAACCCGACTTGCGCATTCCACTGGAATTTACCGAACTGACCGACATCATGAAAGAAGTTCCTTTCAAGGTATTCCGTGAGGCGGCGGAAAAACCGGATGGCCGGGTGGCCGCCTTACGTGTGCCTAAGGGTGGTGAATTGTCACGCAAGGAGATTGATGATTATGCGGCTTTTGTTGCTATCTACGGCGCCAAGGGCTTGGCTTATATCAAGGTCAATCGCCTCTCCGATGGTTTGGAAGGATTGCAGTCGCCGATTCTTAAATTTTTACCGGAAGCTACAATTCAATCTATTCTTGCTCGTACCAAGGCTCAAGACGGCGACTTAATTTTTTTTGGCGCGGACAAAGCCAAAATCGTCAATGAATCTTTGGGCGCATTGCGCATTAAGGTTGGTCATCAGCATGGCCATGCCGAATCTGAATGGAAGCCGTTATGGGTAGTTGATTTTCCGATGTTCGAGAGGGATGAGGAAGAAAATCGCTGGCAGGCGTTGCACCATCCTTTTACATCACCGGCTGATGGGCATGAGGATTTGCTCGAAACCGATCCCGGCCAGGCGCTTTCCAAGGCTTATGATATGGTTCTGAATGGTTCCGAAATTGGTGGCGGATCAGTACGTATTCATCGCCAGGATGTCCAGTCCAAGGTATTTCGTGCTTTAAATATTTCCGAACAAGAAGCGCAAGAAAAATTTGGCTTTCTGCTAGAGGCACTTCAGTACGGCGCTCCGCCCCATGGCGGTATTGCGTTTGGCTTGGATCGTATTTTAACCATGATGACCGGCTCAGAATCGATTCGCGACGTTATTGCGTTTCCTAAAACCCAGCGTGCGCAATGCCTGTTGACTCATGCCCCCAGCACTGTTGATGAAAAGCAATTGAAGGAACTTAATATTCGCTTACGTCAAGTGGATACTAAATCAAGTAGCGGATAATCGTTGTTTTAATGTACAAGACTCCGATTTCCGTGCTAGTTGTTATTCATACAATTGATTTGCAAGTATTATTGTTGGAGCGCGCAGATCATCCAGGTTACTGGCAGTCGGTTACAGGTAGTCAGGATCCCGGAGAGACACTACTTCAGACTGCGATGCGGGAAGTATCTGAAGAAACAGGGCTTCGTTCCGCAGATTATGAATTGACCGATTGGCAGATTGAAAACCGATATGAAATTTACCAAGAATGGCGCTGGCGTTATGGACCTGATGTAAGATTCAACACTGAGCATGTATTTGGTTTATGTTTGCCGGACATGACGCCGATTAAAATCTCGGCCAGAGAACATTTGAGTTATACCTGGCTGCCTTGGCAGCAGGCAGCGGAACAAGTATTTTCAAGCAGTAATGCCGACGCTATTTTAAATTTGCTCGCGCGTGCGCAATTTGCTCAAACCAACACCTGATCCATACCGTCTGTGTCGTACAAATGTTTGAAGTAACTTCTTAAAATCGCTTGTATCTTGATTCTGAGATTGACAAACGGATAAAATACAAAAGGAAGTAATATCAACAACGCACAGTTCCCCGTGGGTCTGCCACGGGGGTGATTCGAGATAGAATTCGTCCCGATATTGATTTACAAACGCGAGTTATGCGATTGGGATAATGGGTAAAGAGCCATGACCCAGAATGGAGGCAGTGGCTACGTTTTGCAGGGTGATAGCTTTGGCGATGCGTTGTTCATCTTCCTCATTAGTGGTTGAATTGATATCCTTTGCCGCATTGCCGAATGCCCAAGCATCAACTACAAACACGTCGTATTGTGGTCCGTATTTCGAACGAATTGCAGAACGATCCACAGTTGTACCCACACGTGTATTCAAAGCAATACCTAATTCATTGTGTTGCCCTACTAACTCTTCATAGGATGCGCCTGTATCTTGCGCGGCTTGGATTATGGATGCCCTGTTTTCAGCGAAGAAACCCGCCTGATTTAAGCGATTCTTGGCTTGCTGAACAATGGATTCTTTTTCTGATCCGGTGATATTAATACCCAGTTGACTAGTCAGTGAAGCAAGATCATTGATGCGCTCGGTGATATGTTGATATATTGTCGGCGCTTTGGAACATGCGCCGCAGCCGCAGTCACTATGATCGTCGCCATGCACGCCAGCCTGACGCCCCTTTTCTTTAAGTTTGTTGATGGTTTGTGTGGTTAACTGTACTTCAGTGATATCAGTGGCGGCTGAATTGCTTCCAAGATCACCACCGTACACTATGCTTAATGTGCCTCCGGCTGCACAAGGAGCACTTTTGCGATAACCACTTTTATTGGTACGACCATCAACACATATTTCTGGTACTGAACCGTTTACTGGAACATTAAACAAACCGGATGCGATGGCTTGATACATTTCATTCAAAACTTTCCGATCAATATCGTTGCGATTGTCAGGCCCAATAGACCCTATACCTAAATTGAATTGACCCAGGGTAATGTGTTGAGCATTACTTTCTTCATCGGTAGCTGATGAGGTTGTTGTTTCATGCTGAGTGTTGGTGCCTGGAGTAGCTGAGGCTGATTCTTGACTGCCTGTAAAATGTTTTAACAGATTTTTTAAACTTTCAAACATTTTATATATCCTTTGTAGTAATTGGTCAGTTGATCATAATTTCTATTTCATACTTGCCATATTCAAAGAAATGCGAGGAAAGGGCAAATCTCGTCAAAGCCGCATAACCGGTATGTCATGATTAAAACAGGGTTAATTGACTAGACGACAGAATTCTAACACTACTTTTTCAGGTAATAGATAGTTATTCTGCATTTTCTGCATCAGGAGCGACGAATTTATAGTATTTCTCAACTTATTTATTTGATTGTTTTGAAGGAATGTTTAAATAGTGCTGTGGTTTGATGTAATTTTCCTTATTTTTTATGCAACGCTCTGAATTGATAGAATTTATCTTGATGGCCACATGAGCAAAGTTATCCTTGTTTTATTGTGCAAGCGACCGGCTCCCGGGGTAGGTAAGCAAAGATTGGCTGCGAGCTTAGGTGTGGAAGCAGCTCGGCAAGTTGCTGATGCATTATTGGCCTGTGCACTGGAAGATGCATGTGCATGGCCGGGTCCGGTAGTAATTGCCCCCGCCGATCAAGGTGATGTGGAGTGGGTGCAGGCCTTATTATTGCCAACTCATTTTCCGGTAACTGTTATGCCGCAGGTGATGGGAAATCTGGGGCAGCGGCTCAATGCGCTAGATCGGGCATTGCGTGTGCAAGGCGGGGAGCAATTAATATTTATCGGCAGTGACGCACCGGGATTGACTACGCTAGACTATGAGGCGGCCTGTGCCGCATTGCAGCATCATGATATCGTGTTGATCCCAGCCCTGGATGGCGGTGTTGTGCTGATGGCAAATCGATGTGCATGGCCAAACTTGAGTGTTTTGCCATGGAGCAGCGATCGTTTGGGCATCTCTTTGATAGACAATTGCCGCAATGCAGGAAAATCCGTGACGACGATAAAACAAGGTCAGGATGTCGATGAGTTGAAAGATCTGATAAAGTTGAGCAGTTTGCTGCGACAGGATAAACGGCCTGCACGCCGTATGTTGCTGGAACTTGTTGATACGATTGTTTCATTTCCAGAAATACCTTATGGTTAAGTGTAGTGTCATTATTCCTTGCTACCATGATGATGGGAAATTAGCGCGTTTATTGGGACAATTGCAGCAATTACCGAATAAACCGAGCGAAATTATTGTGATTGATGCTGCCAATAGCGCCTGCTGCTTAAATATTTGTAAACAGTTCAGGGTGCAGCGGTTGGTGAGTGAGCCTTGCCGCGGACAGCAATTGCGCATTGGCGCAATTCAGGCCACGGGTGATGTACTGTGGTTTCTGCACGCGGATGCGCAACTATCAACAGATTCAATCCGAGCGATATCAAGCGCGTTAGCACGAGGCGCGATCGGTGGGTATTTTCATTTCCGCTTTGCCAAACCGCGTGGCTGGCAAGCTTTTATCCTGGAGTCCGCGATTGCGCTGCGATGCCGTTTCGGTGTTCCTTATGGTGATCAAGGAATTTTTATCAAGCGTTCAGTTTATCAACAAACCGGCGGGCATGCGCCTTGGCCGTTATTCGAGGAAGTGCCTTTGGTGCGATCAGCCCGCCGTTGTGGTAAGTTTGTGCCTTTGTCCGAACCTATTTTTATAGATTCGCGTCGTTGGCAGCGTGATGGCTGGTGGCGGCGTACCTGGCATAATCGTAAATTGGCCTGGAATTTTATGTGTGGCGCCAGACCGCAGGAACTTGCCGCAAGATATCGTTCTAAAATTGGTTCGTGAATGACATAATGGTACAAATCATTCAATGCGAGGGAATATCATGCAAGAGAGCGTGCAAAAATATTATGGCGAAACGCTCAAGGGTACTCAGGATTTATTGACGAATGCATGTTGCACTGATGCAGGGCTGCCGTATTTTGTAAAACCACTGCTGAACCGGGTGCATGCTGAAGTGCGAGCACGCTATTATGGCTGCGGCTTGGTGCTGCCTGAATTACTGGAGGGATTAGCCATTCTGGATTTGGGGTGTGGTGCCGGGAGAGATGTATATGTGCTATCGCAGTTGGTCGGAGAGAAAGGACGAATTGTCGGCGTGGATATGACTGAGGAGCAATTGGCAGTTGCACGTCAGCATGAAAAATATCATCAGAAAGCCTTTGGTTACAAACGCAGCAATGTGCGTTTCCTGCAGGGCTATATCGAACGGTTGCACGAACTTGAATTGGCGGATGCCAGCATGGATTTGATCGTATCGAATTGCGTTATTAATCTGGCGTCGGATAAGGCGGCGGTATTACGTGAAGCCTTTCGTGTATTGAAGCCCGGAGGCGAATTGTATTTTTCCGATGTCTACAGTGATCGGCGAATTCCAGCGGTATTGACGCATGATCCGGTACTGTATGGCGAATGCTTGAGCGGTGCGCTATATTGGAATGACTTTTTGCAACTGGCGCGTGCGAATGGTTTCTCTGATCCGCGTCTGGTCGATGATCGATCAATTGACATTAATAATCCTGAATTATCAGACAAGATCGGCAATATTCATTTTTACTCCGCAACGTATAGACTATTCAAATTGCGCGATCTGGAACCGGCTTGTGAGGATCATGGGCAATCGGTGGTATATCGAGGCACGATTCCTCATTATCCTCATGCCTTCCGGTTGGATAAGCATCATTTCATTGAAACAGATAAGCAATTTCCAGTATGTGGCAATACCTGGCGCATGCTGCATGACACGCGATTCAGGGAGCATTTCGATTTTTATGGCAGCTTTGACCGGCACTTCGGTATTTTTCCAGGTTGTGGCATGGGCATTCCGTTTTCTGATGCAACTACTGGTGAGCAGATCAGCGGGTGCTGTTGAACATGAGTGCTACCGTCTTATCCGCATCTGAAAAGCTCCATGCCCGTTCCAAGTTATGGTACGTCACCCACGATGATAAGCCGCGTGGCTTTATCCGTTCCCATGCTTTAGAGGAACTATGGTTTCATACCGGTACCGCATGTAATCTGGCTTGCCCTTTTTGCCTGGAAGGATCAAAACCGGGTGATGATCGTTTGCAGCTTATGCGTTTCGATGATGTTAAACCGTTCATTGACGAAGCGATAGCTTTGGGTGTTAAGCAATTTTCCTTTACCGGAGGGGAGCCGTTCATTAATAAAGACATAGTGCGCATACTTGATTATGCATTACAGTATCGCCCTTGCATGGTATTGACCAACGCTACGGAACCACTGATTAAGCGTTTACCGCAATTGGAATCATTGCGTGAACATTCTCATACTGTGCATTTCCGGGTTAGTTTGGATCATTTCTTGGCGCATCAGCACGATAAAGGCCGTGGTGAAGGAATGTTTTCGATGGCATTAGACGGTTTATGTGCTTTGAGCGATATGGGATTCAGTGTGTCCGTGGCTAATCAGAAAATTGCCGGCTTGCCAGCAAGTAAAGTGAACAAGTGTTTTGCCGAGGTTTTTCGCGGTGCGGGCTTACCGGAAGATTTGCCACGGATTGAGTTTCCTGAATTCTATCCTCCCAATACCACAATTACTGCTCCTCAGATTACACAAAGCTGTATGGTGGATTATCAGACTGAATCGACCCGGCGTAAATTCATGTGCGCTTTCAGCCGTATGGTGGTAAAAAATGCCGACGAGTGCAAGGTCTATGCGTGTACGCTGGTTGATGATGATGCCGATTATGCGTTGGGGAAAACATTGATTGAGAGTCTGCAAGAACCGATCAGTATGAAGCATCATCGCTGCTACAGTTGTTTCCGGTTTGGTGCTTCATGCAGCGAGATGAAATGATAACCGATGGGATGCTTGGATCGGTTGAGTCAATGAGTCCTGACAGGTCCAATCCTGGTGTTTGAGCGTACTTGAGATCTCTGAATGATTGCCATTCTGTGCCGGATTTCAAATGCTCCCAATTCTTTAACTTCTATTTTTCCCTATAGAACCCATAAGGTACTGCACTTTTTCTCAAGGGGATTTAACTGAGACGGACCAAGGTTTTTTTCGCTAAAACATCCTTATAGCATGAGAAAAGAAGGTGATTTAACTACATCGCGAAAATCTCGGGGACTTACTCTCGAAAAAAGAAAAAATATATCAGCTCGAAAATTTTTCCGTATTTGGCCAGAGATAAAAAGAAAGTATTCTTGGGGGAAGCGGTAAACGCAAATCTATTTTGTTGCAACTATACGAGGAAGCTATTCGTCAGTATGTACAAAATCAGCTCAAAGCGATGGATGAGGAGCAAGGAAAGTTTGAGCAGCTATATCTCTTCCAAACGTCGGTCGATTGCGGTCGATTTTTTCTAAGTTTAACCGAAATGAAAAACGATCATGCAAATTAACTGGATCAAATGTAGAGAACAGATGCCGCAGGATGATGATTCAGACATAATTGTTTCAGATCAGGGAACTTATTACATATTGCCAAGCTACATGATCAGCAGAATGCGTAGATCAGCAATTATGAATGCTTATGAATGGACACCCTACACAGAAGAAGCTTGGAAGGAGTTAACCAAGAAATGAAAGAGATCGTTTTCGTTCATGTATACGAAACTGAGGCATTTGGATAGGGAGCAGGTTCAAAGATTGCAAGTTTGTTAACCGAAGCCCAAGCCAGAAATATGAAGAAACCACTAATATTTTATTAAACAAGTAGTGTGCGCACAGGAATGGGTGTCAAGCAAGGGCAACGGAATTGTCCCCGCACGCACATAATTAATGACGATTAATGTGAGTGAAAATTTAATGGCTGATTACAGAGAAAGCATGGTAGCAGTTGATTTCTAATTTATCCGAATTGTATGGAACTAGATAAAATCAATAGGTTATATGGATATCAACAATATTTGAAGTACCTATTAAATGTTGGTGAAGGTGCAACAGTTGTAGAGTTTATAGAGACTGGGAGTCGGTAGAAGAAAAAGTTTAAATAAACTGAAATCCAACAGCTTTGTAACTGTGGATAAAAACCACCGAGTTCATTTAACAGATATTGGGAAAGTGATGGTATCAACATAATATTCAATGAGGTACCCAAATGAGATACGATATTCTTATTTGGAAAATAATGTGTTAAATGTAGGGAGGTTATTTAATGGCTGACTGGAAAGCATGGATTGGAACTAAAGAACAACTTCAAGAAATGACGATGTCTGAAGATGGATTCATCGTGAAGAATATTCTTGGAACCGAATCGCCGGTTCTAAAAGTAACTGACTTTGATTCTGATGAGCATGTTCTGGAATATATTAATAATAATGATTCAACTCATTATTTAATAATTGAATGTGATTCATTACGTAATATAAAAATCAGACAGGCAGAAACGGGGCAGCCCATTTGGTATCGCTCCATATTTTCTCCCAAGGGATCCCCTGGAACACAGACTTGCTTTCCTAATTGGTATATGAAAGATGTTGAATACTCACTAAAACCGTTCGACGTAACAACCGACTCGCTAGAATAAGAAATCTTGCTGCTTGCGGCGGAGTTCTTTGTTCGACTTGTAGGAATCATCCTGAAGTAATTGAAAATATGAGATTCTTTTTCAATTAATAATTTTGAAGCAAAGCCATCTGCTGAACAATACTAAAACAGTAAATAGAAGTAAGTATAGTTCATCCCATATTTGTAGCCGTGTTTTGTTCACTTGGAGTGGTGCGGACGGATAATAAGTCATGAGCTACACTAAACACCTAGCATATCTCAGATGCCGAAATTTCGATATTTCAACCTGCAGCCCTACTTAGCTTTTGCGCCAGCTGGTTTGTAGAAAAGAAAATCTTCAATCTCAACCGTCTTCATATATTCATTAGACCAAGATGGGACTACTTTACGGTGGTGAAAATATAAGGCCCCATTTGTTCTGTCTTTGAGCTGACGATTTAGAGCCTTGCGGGTTATATCCTTTGCAGTGGTATAGGATTCATCCTCTTTTGCGTCATCTGGACGACCGTCACACCACCACGAAAATTGGCAAGCACCTTGCTCCTGACCTTGTTTAACCACTCCACACACCGTTTCCGGAAATCCCTCATGACCGACTCGATTCATCACAACGTTTGCCACTACTTCCATTCCTGTAGTGCTCGTGCCTCTTGCTTCCCAGTAAATAGTGCGTGCAAGGCAAGTAATCGCATCGTCCATCGGCTCATCGCCTGTTGGATCGACGGACTGAGCTTGTAGTTTTGTAATAAGTTCAGTCGGACCAGGAGGGGTTTTGCTTCCTTCAGACGAAGCTTTTTCTTCTAGAATCTCAGCTTTTTCTTTCGCTACCTCAGCCTTCTGTTTCTGATCTTCAGCCGTTGCTGAAGACAACATTAAGGACAGTACCGCAAAACATGTTATAGATAATATTCTTGTCATTTTAAAGTGTATTTAATTCAAATTGTTATTACCCATATTCTTTATATGGCTTAGGCGATCATACTTCCTAATAGAAAGAAATTAAATAGGACAATCGGCCTATGACATCCGCAACGAAATTCAATAACCTACTATAAATTTGGTGAAAGGTGAGGGAGGCAGGAAAAAACACGTAAAAATTTGCGGAATTAAATTCATCAAAAGACAAAGAATCGGCTTTTGCAAATTTTCCAGAAAGCAAATAATTCAGTAATTTACTCGCTCACAATCATAATATCTCAGCAATGTTATTTATCGCACTGATAGCCCTTCTGTAAACAGGCATAATTACAAAGCACCATTTGTGCATGTTTTAAATTATGGAGATATATTGAAATGAAACTATTAAATTTATTATTGATAGTGGCGGTATGCTTATTTTTATCAACCGCGCATTCAGCCGAAACAATGTCAGAAAAAGCTCAAGCAACTAAAGATGATATTAAACGCGATGCTAATAAAGCAGTTAATCGTGTGGAGGAATCAACTTGTATGGGCACGGATGCTGAATGTGCGAAACAAAAAATTGGTAACCGGGCGGAAGAAGCCAAAGACGCAATTAAAGACAAATCTTCTGAAATTAAAAATAACCTAGACTAGTTTATTTTTTACAAGGGGTTATAAATAGGCCAGCATACTTTTAATGCTGGCCTATTGACCTGGTCAAGTAAAAGCGGACAACCCAGTTAAGCGATTTTTTCAATATTTCTGTTTCCGCTTCATATTGATTGGGGCTTTTGTACCCCAGGTATGAATGTGGTCGATGGCTGCTATAAAACATGGAAATATAGTGCAGCACATCTTGCTGTGCTGCATGACGGGTTTGGTAATGCCGCCAGTGGATTCGCTCCTGTTTGAGGCTGCCGAAAAAGCTTTCAGCCGCTGAATTATCCCAACAATTTTCCAAACAACTCATGCTACCGGTAAAGCCATGTATTTTTAGAAGTCGTCGGTATTCTTTACTGGCATATGCGATCCGCGATCCGACTGTACTATCAGTCCTGCTTGTGGCTGGTGTTGCCAGATAGCCATTCTCAATGCATCACAGACTAACCTCGCTTTCATTCTTGAGTTCATGCTCCAGCCAACTACTTTCCTGGAAAACAAATCAATGACGACAGGCAGACACAGCCAGCCTTCCCGGGTCCAAATGTAGGTTATGTCGCCAACGTAGACTTGATTCGGGGCTTTAACATCAAACTGTCGATTCAGCTTGTTCTCGAACACCGACTGTTTGTCATTACTGTTGGTTGTCACTTTGTATTTCTTCCGATGTTTGAACTGCACACCGGCTTCCCGCATTAGGCTCCGAGCCTTCCAACGACCAACCGAATAACCCAACGCATTCAGCGCTTTTGCGCTTTTGCGCTTTTGCACCTTTGCGCTTCTGCGGCTGCCGTAGCTATGATTGCTCGATTTCGCTATGCCTCGAACCGTTTCAAGTATTTCCTCGTGACATTGTTTTTCAGAATAATTGTCAGTGCGCCGGACATAATCATAGTAAGCGCTGCGACTCACACCCATAAGTTGGCACATCAAGCCAACCCGATAGATCTTCTTCCTTTGGGTGATGAACGAATATTTCACTTCGTTTCTTCGCTTCAATCCCCGTCGCTTCCTTTAGTATTTGCCTTTCCAGCTTGAGCTGCCTGATTTGCACCTTCAACTGCCGGATTTCTTCCTGCTCCGGTGTCAGTTTCCCATTACTCCGGAATGACTGATCAGCTTCACCTGCCTGGTATTCCCTAATCCACCTCCTCAGCATATTGGCACTGATTTCCAGGCTCCGAGATACTTCCGATGTCGTATGGCCCTGATCCAATACCAGACTGATTGCATCTAATTTGTATTCCTTTGTATATTGCTTTCTCTTATCATTTCTTCCTCCACTTAAGCTATTTTCTCTTAACTGGAATGTCCGGTTTCATTAAACCAAGTCAATGTACGGTTATTAACAATCTTCATGATTAAGCCTCCTTTGTAATATGAACACCACGTTTGCTACCAACCGGAAAGGTTAATGTTTTGCTCCTAGCAAGAGATTCACCAAGTAAGCGGTGGATTTCCTTTAATGCCTGTTTAAGTGCATGCTCTTCGATCATTAAGGACGTAAACTGGGTTGATTGTGGAACTGCTTTAGATTTTCCGAGTGTGTGTGTTTTGACGATGCGGATGAAACTTTATATTTTTTGTCGATGGTGTTGCTTACGATTTCAAGTCCAATGATATGTGGTGGAATGGTAATTATAGTGATCCTTCTCAGTTTCTAAGCATAAACTCTTTGAATCTTGCTACTGGTAATCACACATTAAACATATACGGTCTAGAAGTTTGCTGCGATTGATATCAACAAGTTCAGTTCAGCTTCGAAGGTGGCCCTTTCACAACCTTTGGCACAACTGATAATTTATCTCCAATCCCAGAACCAGAAACTTACGCCATGTTGCTTGCTGGTTTAGGGTTGATCGGATTTATGGCTCGTCGTAGAAAAGAATCGGCGATTTAATTTAGAAATTGATTTAATCTATAATGGGAGCTTAGGCTTCCGTTTTTGTTTCTTAATTGAGATTTAAAAGTAAAAAAACTCGCCATAAAGACGGGCTCGGTAAATGACTACTATTTCGCGGTATAGATGAGATCTTTGAAAATAGGAAAGCGGTGTTTGCATACTATCCGCTTTCTCTACCGCTTCATTTAGCGTCGCACGAGGAAACAAGCTGCTATCTATCCGGCTTACGTTGACGATACACATCGGACAAATATTTGATATCTCCTTGAGTGGAATAAACTAGGACAGATATTTTACTGCGGTACTGTTAAGATTAGCTAAGATCGATGCTCCAAAATAATTAAAAATTATTTATAGAGGAATTATTAGGTATTCCCTGTATGAAAGATTGTTGCTTGAGTAACCCTGGAGGTTTTAATGATAAAAAGCCTGTTACAGATTTTGCACCAGAATTACATAAACCATAAGACGTCAAGATTGATAGGAATTCTCAGTCTTTTATTCTTATTCAACGGTTGTCAAACGACATTAAGCCCTGAACAAACCACTACAGCATTCTGGAAGGCGATGGTAAATGGCGAACTCGAAACCGCCAGAAAATACACAACCCGAGAGACCCAGGATCTTGTGATTAAACAAGAAAATATTATGGGAGCGTCACTAGAAAAAACCGGCGTGATCGTCATCGACGGTCCCGATGCGAAGGTTGCAACTATGATTATGCTGAAAAATCACGAAAGCAATAAGCCTTTAACTTTCGATACTGTTTTATTGAAAGAAGACGATGTATGGAAAGTAGATTATCAGAAAACCCTTACCAATCTCTCAATCCTGCCTTTCGGAGAGGTTATTAATAGTTTACGGGCAATTGGCGATGTTATTAACAAGAAACTGGAGCAGCAAATACCGCTTTTTGAAAACCAGGTTAAATCTTTGAGTGATGAACTAATACGGCAATTGAATGAATTTCGTCATCAATTGGAGAAAGCTAACCCTACTGAAAGAAAGTAGCCTTTTCCTCGTAGAACCGCTATGCAGCTATTTCTATATTTTATAACACTCATCGCCTGCATTCCTATCCGGGATGCAAAAGTAAAAATCAATATAAGCTGAAAACAGAAAATTGGAGAAAATTTCTTAACTGGTTTTCCCAGAATTAGTTGATCACGTCACTGATTGTTGACACCGGTCGAAACTTGACCATAAAAGCCTAGTTGTACCGATTGAAAACTGACCAGGTAATGCACGTATCTTGCCGAGATTTTAGGCGGGAGAATATAAGAAAGACCTCTGCACAACCGCAAGAATTTTGCTGTAGTGACAGAGAAAATTTTCCAAGTGACACTTGTTGCACGTCACTTTAATAGAAAGTGGAGTTTTTTCCTTTTTTTAGGTGAATTTTTCCCCCTTATGTAATATTTGGACGGATCGCTCCCCTTAATGGTTGGTCTACGAAGATTTTGTTGGCTGCTTTTTTTAGATTCATGCAGATACTTTTCAGTATGACTTGGGCGTTGACTTTTGTCGTACCGAAGTAGCTGGCGCGTCCCATTCTGAATAAGCGTTTGATTGTGCCGAAACACTGTTCGACAATATAGCGTTTTTTACTGATCAATTGATTCGCCAGCTTCTGGCGTGACGAGAGGGGTTTATTCTTGTACGCGCGATGCATGATTGCGCTCTTGATCTTTTGCTTTCTTAGAAATTGCCGATTGGCATTGCTGGCGGATCCCTTGTCGGCATACACCCGATTCGCCTCGATATGCGCACCATCGATAGCGGCTTCGAAATGCATCATTTCGCTCTGGTTGGCAGGGGCGGTGTGAACCCCGCGCACATAATAGCCGTCTTGTGCGTCCACCACCAGGTAACTGCGGTAGCCAAACTGCGACTTCCTGCCTTTCTTTAGCCAGGTCGCATCCGGATCCGCGCTTTGTTCTTCGATACAGTTGATTCCAGGCTGACTACCATCTTCAAACTGAACAACCTTACCTTCTTCGGCATCCACTTCCAGTGTGATGGTCTTTTTAGGGCGTGCCGCTGACTCAATCAGCGTGGCATCAATGACCGCTCCTGTCGCACCCTTGATCATCAATCCGTGGGATTGAAGCTGTTCATTAATAGTGGCCAGCAGATCATCTAGCCGGTCGTTGGTTATTAGCCGGTTACGGAACCGGCACAAAGTGGTTTCGTCCGGTATCGCATCCGACAAGGACAGTCCGCAAAATTGCAGAAAATCAATGCGTACACACAGTGCTTGCTCCAACGCAGCGTCCGATAAACTATGTCACTGACCTAGCAGGATCGCTTTGAACATCAACAACCCATCAAACGGCTCTTGGCCTCCACCATGCGATAACTCGCGCTTGTATAAACCCGTAAGTTTCGGACGTAATTCCTCCCACTCAATTAAGCCTTCAATCTTCAACAGAACATTATCTCGATTCAATCGCTCTGCTAATTCCAGTGTTCCAAAACTCATCTGCATCTTTTGCTCCAGCTGTCTTTTAACCCCCTCTATTTTAGTTGGTTATTGCACTGGCAGGCAAGGTTGTGCAGGAATCTTTAAGAAGTGATTACCATGGTTATGTATGTAAAGATAAGACGGATGTATTACCGTGAATATCTGTCAATTAATGAGATTCAGCGGCAAACTAGTCTGTCACGGAATACGATAAAGAAGTGGTTGAAAGCGCCAAACGACAGCGCGGTTAAATATCAGAGAGCGAAGAAGCATGGCAAGACTGACACTATTTGAATCCAAGTTGCTGTTGGCGTTAGAAGCGGATGTACGTCGTCCGAAGAAGGATCGGTGCACAGCATTGATGTTGTTTAAATAGATATTGAACGATGGTTATACTGGCGGTTTTAGCATTGTTTGCGATTTGAATCGCCCCGAGTTTTCCGGAGATAAAATGATTTGAGAGGAGCAGAAGATGAAGAATCAAATGAGTTATTCATCGGAATTGCGAGAACGAGCGGTAAGATGAGTATTCGAGCAGCAAAAGGAGCACCATTCGCAATGGTCGGTAGTGAAATCGATTGCATCAAAGATTGGCTGTACAGCGGAGACCATTGCGCACTTGGGTAAGGCGAACAGAAATGATCAGGGGATTCGGGGTGGCCTGTCGAGTACGGATCGTGAGCGGCTCAAGGAATTGGAACGGGAGAATTGGGAATTAAAGCGGGCCAACGAGATATTGCGTAAGGCAGCGGCATATTTCGTGCGAGGAGGCTGACCGCCGACCGAAATGATGGGTGGTGTTTGTCGATAAGAACAAAGCGGGATACCGGGTCGAGCCAATCTGCAGGCAAATATGGATTGCCTCGTCGAGTTATTACGGACACAAAGGGCGCGAGCGAGGTCCGGATCGATTGCCCGATCGCATCAAACGAGACATGAGGCTGGAACTTGATACACACCGAGTATGGGAAGGCAACTTCCGGGTTTATGGTGCTCGCAAAGTATGGCGGCAGTTGCTGCGAGAAGGCATTGGCGTTGCTCGCTGCACAGTCGAGTGGTTGATGAAGAAGCTTGGGATGCAAGGTATTCGGCGTGGCACGAAGTATTGGACAACCATTGCGGATGACTTACTTGCCCGCCCAACAGATAAGGTTAACCGACAATTTGTAGCAACCCGGCCAAATCAATTGTGGGTTGCAGACATTACCTTTGCTGCAACGTGGACGGGATTTGTTTATGTGGCTTTTATTATCGATGTTTTTGCCCGGTATATTGTTGGTTGGCGAGTCAGCCCGTCATTGCATACCTATATGGTGCTCGATGCATTGGAACAGGCGTTGTGGGCACGGCGAGACATTAAGGGATTGATTCACCATAGTGATTGAGGTAGTCAATATCTATCAATTCGTTACACGGAACGCCTGGAGCAAGCCAATATTGATGCTTCTGTCGGTAGTGATGGCGATTCTTATGACAATGCACTAGCCGAAACGATTAACGGATTATACAAGACTGAAGTCATAAGGCATCGTGGCCCCTGGTGCAACATTGACAATGTCGAATTTGCTACTTTGGAATGGATGGGGTGGTTCAATAATCGCTCGCTTACTCGAGCCGATTGGAAATATTCCACCGGCAGAATTTGAAATGGCCTATCATCGCCAATTAAAGGAGTCAGCTGATGCAGCTTGACTCAAACCAAACAGCCTCCAGAAAATCCGGGGCGATTCGGTTTTTGAACGACTCCAAATTCTGGCGCAGCCACACCGAACGGACACAGGATGGAGAAACGAAGATTCCGCGTTTGCGCAGTTCGTGGAAAACCCGAACTTGACTAAAAGGAGGCTATTCCGGGGCAAAAGCTGTAAAGCTGTCTCCGTCGCCTCTTCGACGCGGTTCTTGATGCTGTGGGGGGGGGGTGCGTCGAGTTAGCGTCAATCAAGGCATCTACGCCACCTGTTTCCACGGCAGCCCGATAGCGATAGAAAGTATTACGAGAAAAAACCATCATCACCTTGCAAGCGCGCGATACATTAACAAGCTCGGCTGCCAGATTAAGCAAACCAATCTTGTATTTGATGACTTCCAATGATTTTCTGTTGAGCACTAATCAGGGGATTACTCCTTTGGACTTTCGCGCTGGGTTGATAAAGTTTCGCATCTCTATCAAATCGGATAATCCCACCCTTTGGCAAGACTTTGCTGTCAGATCAAGTCTGAACTACAGCAGATAAAGTTCATTAGTCTCACTTTTTGTTTATTGTAAATTTCTTAATATTTCCGCTCCGATGGTAATATCAGTTGTCTCGCATGTATGGGTTTGACCTACATTGTCAATTATAGGGATTTCTATTTCATTGGCACATTCTCGAAATGGAATAACTATCTTGGTAGATTTTTGTTGAAGAGCACTCGTGCCGCTCAAATTTATAAGATCCTGCGAACTAGCTGATACGATTCCATCTCCATCTTGAAAATCGACAATACTCGTTAAAGTAGGTTGTCCAGTTCCTATAATCGAAACATAAAGAACGCTAATTGGAAGCGGATGATTAATCAGGTCATTAAGTGTATTTATAGCGGCACTATCAGGTTGTAGTTCCTGAACTGCAATACTATCCGAGTCGATATCCCCAGGCAGAAGATCGCATATACCAACATTATTGATAATATCAAAAAGATCTAAGTTAGCATGGCATGCCTGTGCCCAGAAGCTTCCTTGATGAGGGGTACCAACAGTGATAAGTTTAGCAACATCTTCTCTATAGGGTATTGTTGATGTTGAATCCAATACTCGGGCTAATCCTTGAAGATACCCTCTCGCAGCAAGCCCACCTGAACTATGACCAATTAAAATCACTTTTGTTGTGCCAGGATTATTAGCTAAAACTGCTTTAACGATATCTGCAAGCTCTCCTCCCAAAACATCCAAAGTTAAATCCTGATTATTAGAAAAATTTAATGTATAGAAATTGCCAGCACCACCTGAACAAGCATTAGGAAAATCTAGATCTGATGGGCAATTAATGTTGACTGTCTTTGTTTCAGGATCATAGGTGGGTATCCCACCAAACAACCACCCTGCATTATTAATCAAATAATTACGATAAGATACCCATGTATCTGCAGAAGAATCTAATCCATGAATAAATATTACGGGATGCGTCGTTTGCCCGCATCCGGATTCATTCAGAAAAGTAGATAACTCACCAATATCTTTGGGGGATATACCATCTGGCCCCAGGTAGTAGACATGGTTGTCATCTGATGAAACCCCTAAATAAGAATTTGTTACAGGATAAAAACGATAAGTGAAGGGAGGTGATGATTGAACACCTGAAACTAGCGGAGAAAATAGATTAGGGTGAAATGTTTGTGCCCAGTTCAACAGACATTCTACATTGGATAATTCCACCGTACTAATATCCACTGACGAATCAGTATTTGCGTCAGCTGTATTCCAAATAGAAACAAAAAATATTATTGCAAAATACGGTACTATAAAGAAGTTATTTTTACGATGTTTTTTGACCATGATCTTCTCCAGTAAAAAATTTCTGTCAACAGCGTAAGCATTTAGTCACGGCCCAATTTAATGAACCGACTAAAATGCATCAAGACTCACATAATATAATGAGCAAATATAACAAAGTCGGTACGTTAATGTACTTAAGGCGTGGTTAAAATCTAAACTGGCTGTGGATCAAATTAAAAGGGTGCCCTAAGCGCCCTTCGATTTCCATAGTCATCAAAATTACAATCAATAAATTTTAGTAGTTCAGATTTAATCTGAGGGGCTTCTTCAAATCGAGTTACTGTCAGATCGGGTCAAAATTACTACACATTGTTACACCAGAGTAAACTGATTAATATTTTCATTCTTTCGCTTCTTTAAAATGTCTTAAAGCTTCACCAGCCGCGTGCCTTGCAGAGTCGGTAGCGCCCAATTTTCCTTTTTCAACGGCTTGGCCTAAACTAACTATTCCTGCCTCTATGTGATTTCGCCCCTCGTGCGAAAAATGCATTTCTTTTTGTGCTGCTAAAGCGAAAGGTTGGGCTTTCTCGGCGTACACCGCTAATTCTTTGTTATCTCTTGCTTTAAATGCCTCGTCAGCATGGCTAATCGCTTTGTCTAGTTGATTATTTTGGGCTATAACATTTATAGAAAAAAGTGATAATGTGAAAATAAATGCGATTAACTGAATGGGTTTCATATTAATTATTCCTATTGGAAATAGATAAAAAATTCATTCATACAAAATAATTATGTTCCATTTCAAATTATTTCTCTGTTTGGTACGCAACTTTATAGTTGATTAATAACATTTTCTTAATGCGGAAGGTACATAATCCAAATTTCCATATCATCGCGAGCTTTTTACACAATTCTATTTATTGAACTCAAGAGTTTTTGCGATTAGATCGAAACTAATACACCGATTATTCCACTTATGACTATATAATTAACCAAACCAGAATAAGGTCATGTGAATGTTATATGACCATTGATCCTCCAAGTAACGGCTTACGGATTTTTAGTACCGGATTCTTGAGCTTCTTCATAGCCTGATTTTTTATCAGAATTCTCAGAAGGAAGCACTACTTCAGAAGGATCCCGGTCTCGGGGACCAGAAGGATCATCACTCTCTATTAAATTTTTTTCTTTATCCGTTTGAGATATATCTTCTGATTCATTTACGGTGCTATTCTTGTCGGATGCGGCAATAGTATTAGTATTGGATAAGAAGAAAACTCCCATTACTAAAATTGCACTAAAAACATTCCACACATATTTATTATTAATAGCTTTCATTAAATTTTCCTTTATAGATTTTTTAAATATTTGGTTGAAATTATTTAAAGTTTTCATATATCTTTAACTTAATGCATCTATACCAAAGTTTAATAATTTCTTAATTCAATGTAATCAAAACAATAGATGTTACTAAGATTTTAATTATATTAGCTTCAATCTTATTACCCTAATTCAGAATAATCTGTTCGCTATCGCACACTAATCAATATTTCTTATTGATCGCACCTCCAAAATTCACTAGCTATAGCTAAAAAGGTGTATATAAGCAAGTTTCTGAAATGTATGGGTATTTGCGCGAAGGTTGTAAATCATTTGATGTAACGCAAGGAGCAAATGCTGGTTAAGACCCGTAGCCTGAAGATCTCTTTTAATATCTCGCTGATTGCAACGAGTTGGTTTATTTCTTCATTAAATTAATTGGTTATTTCCATAAGGAAGATCGGGTTCCATTATTAGCACTCCTAAGTGAGAACTATAATCTTCCATGTTTGTTTTCGCACAGATGAAATATTAGTAAAAAGTTGACGATGCCCTCAAGTATTATTGTTCAATTTTTTACTAAGGATTGACCTGGTCAAGTAAAAGCGGACAACTCCAGTCAAAAGGCAACATCCGATACCTACCTTGTGCTAATCATAATGTTCGTTTTTCTTATCTTGGTTACAAATGAATTCTCTAACCATCTCTTCATCAGGTGGGACTGTTGATACAAAATAATCTCGTACCCAGAAATTTTCACCTGTAAAGTTCTTTACTTTTCTCATAAGTCGGCGCGCTATCGAATGATGTATTATCAGTAGTGCCCGGCAATTTACCCAAGATGATTGTATAACAGATTGATCTGTAGAATGAAATGGTATGTTTGGGGGTGTCACCGATTTGAAAGTGAATTTTTTGCGAAACTGGAGGTTTCCCTACGTGGCTTCTTATCATGCATTCAGGCAAATTGGTATTCGCACAACTCATGGATTACTTGCCCCTTCACACATTCCGCCGCTGTGTACAGCGTTACCCTTCCAAATATCCCACCAAGACTCTTTCGCATCTCGATCAATTTCTTTGCATGGCTTTCGCGCAGCTGACTTACCGCGAGAGTCTGCGCAACATCGAAACCTGTCTGCGCGCTCACCAAGCTAAGCTTTATCACTTGGGCATACGAGGCAACATCGCCAAGAGTACGTTGGCCGATGCCAACGAGCAGCGCGATTGTCGCATCTACATGGATTTCGCGATGAGCTTGATCCAGATCGCCAGAAAGCTTTACTCCAGCGATAGCTTAGCGGTGGAGTTGGAACAGACAGTCTATGCACTCGATACCACGACCATCGATCTGTGTTTGAGCGTCTTTCCATGGGCGCGCTTTCGTCAGACCAAAGCTGCCGTCAAGATGCATACACTGCTTGATCTACGCGGCAACATTCCAACGTTCATCCATATCAGCGACGGCAAGATGCACGAAGTCAATGTGCTCGATTTCCTGATCCCCGAAGCTGGCAGCTTTTACATCATGGATCGGGGCTTTACCGACTTTGCTCGCTGGTTCACTATGCATCAAGCACAAGCATTTTTTGTAACGCGCGCTAAATCCAGTCTCCTTTTTCGCCGTGTCTACTCTCACTCAGTGGACAAATCCACGGGACTGCGATGCGATCAGACCATTGCATTGACCGCTACGAAGGCCAGCAAGGATTACCCGCAGCACCTACGACGTATTAAGTTCTATGATGCCGAACACGACAAGCATCTGGTATTTCTAACCAACAACTTCGATTTACCTGCACTGACCATCGCTCAGCTTTATCGTTGTCGCTGGCAGATCGAACTATTCTTCAAGTGGATCAAACAACATCTTCGTATCAAGCAATTCTACGGAACCACTGAAAACGCAGTCAAGACACAGATATGGATTGCCATCTCGGTTTATGTCTTGGTTGCCATCGTAAAAAAGCGACTCAATACCGAGACTTCACTTTACACAATCCTACAAATCCTGAGCCTAACTCTTTTCGAGAAAACTAACCTAGATCAATTACTTAAAAATACTGAGATGCAAATGATCACTCACCATAACAACAACCAACTGAATCTATTCAACTAAATTGCCGGACACTACTGATGTATTATAGCAATTTCAATATACTAAAGTTGACCCTGCCACTGCGTGGAATGATGGGATTGGGATATCATTAAAAAATGATCAGGCTTTGGAAAAATGAAAGCAAAAATTAGACCTACTCAGATTAAGTAACATTTGAATTTCTTAGTTAAGCTAATTTAATAGAGATTTGACATGCTATTGTAGTTACTTGTTTTTTTCGCCTTGAGCTACTTCATTTTGGATTTCAGCTTTTATCTTCTTGGTATCGGATTGACTTTGTAGTGATTCTTTATTTTCAATTTCAACTTCTTTAATAAAAACAGCATAGTCGCTGGGGTAGATTGTATATCCCGAGATTTGAGCAAAAACCCTTGTAAGAATAGCGCTGAAATATAAAATTATTGCTGAATAATAAACCCAAAGCATAATAATCACGATGGAGCCTGCTGCCCCGTAAGTTGAACTTACATCACTATTAGATAAGTAAAAAGTGATAACCGATTTACCTATCATAAAAAGTAAAGCAGTGGTTATAGCGCCAACTATTACATTTCTCCATCTAATCTTTGCATCCGGTAGGATCTTGAATATGCAAGAGAATATAAAAGTAATGACCACAAAAGTAAGAGTCAGATTAAGAGAGTAAGTGAGATAGATAGTAATAATCGGGAACATTTTCTGTAAACCTTGCATTAAAAATTCTAATGCAGCGTTTAATGTCAGAGATACTAAAAGAATAAATCCTAGAGAAATAACCATTGAAAAGCTCAGAAAGCGATTAACAATAAGTTTTACAAAACCTGTTTTGGGTTTTGCTTTTAGCCGCCAGATATAATTTATTGATTCCTGGATTTCAACAAATACACCGGTGGCCAAGAACAGGAGTATTACTACACTCCCCGTGGTTGATAATGTACTTTTTTCAGAGATTGCAACATTCTTAATCATTTCTTCTAGCTGAGTGGCTGCTTGCGAGCCTATCAATTCTGCAAGTTGAGGATAAAGATCTCCTTCTATCGCCTCTGCACCAAAGAAGAATTGAACGATTGTTATAATAATAATGAACATAGGTGCGAGAGCAAACAGGGTATAAAAAGCAAGTGATGCGCTCATTTTAAGTACATTGACTTCGACGAATTCAGAAATCACTTCTTTAAACACAGGCCATGCATTATTAAATGTTAATTTCATTAGCAGAAAAAATGGTGAGAAATTTAAAAGAAAAAATTAAAAATAACATGAATTATAACGATTCATAATTTTAAATCGGAAATTTAAAATTCCTTGATTTGTTGGAAAATTATTTATATTTACTAAATTGGTTTATTTTTAAATCTGCGGTTTTAAACCTCTTACCCTACGGAACAATGAAATTAACTCGGTAGAGATCAAAGGGTGATAGAGCTCCAAGCTCAGTGCTTACTTTTGGAATAAGCCTACATGGGACTAATACATTAATTGAAGTTCTATTCTTATGTAAGCTATTGATATTTATAGTTACAGTATCGAGATTTGAACCTGGAACCTGCGGATTAACAGTTTTTCCTTCCTAGGTTGGACTCCTACTTCAGATAGGATAGCTGATCTCAAGCGCGAGCAGAAGGCGTTTTAGACGATGAGGGAGATGTTTAGAAAGACCAAATAATTCTTTACGAAGTTATGACTATAGACTTTGATCAAATTTGGTGGCGTGAATTTACCAACAAGCTTGAGGTCAAATTCAAAAGAAGCCTAGATTTTGCCTCGCTGTTGTTATGTTTCAACGCTTTAAGCAGCCATCTTAATTTGTAGCACTCTTGCCAACTGCCTCTTAAATTTTCTTTTTTCCTAAACGTGCAGGACTTGAGAGGTACAAAGGTCACCCCCTCTTTTTTATTAACCTAGCTGATACGCACTTCGACTTCGCGCGATATTGAGTACCTTTTTACTTCGTCATTGACACATTAGCTTCAGTCAAACTGGCGGCATGCATAAACATTATGAATAGTGGATATGTTGACAATCGCAGTCATTGAGAAAAGCCCTACGATTGGGGAAACAAAAACAATATCTAGTCAAACATGCTCAGGAATTATTCGTAATAAAATCAATGACGAAGAAGGTATGAAGCAACTGCTGGAAGAATCACCAGCTATTGAGAACAGCTACATACAAAAACCCGGCGATTGCAAGAAGTATGCCGCAGTAAGATAAAGTATTTATTAATAGCAAACGACAATAAAATATTTTTATTTTAATTATGTAACCAATCGCACAGAGAAGTATGACTAAAAAAATAATAATGAGTACATGTTCTTCATTCTTTCTTGACGAGTTTGAAATGAATAACCCGCACCAGCCCGAGTGCCTCTTCACACTTAGTCGGAGGGCTGGAAAGTTGCCCTATCCAGTACGCACTCCCTTCTACCTTCTTCTCTGTGTACTGGATACCCTTATTATGGGCGAAATCGCGCAGCCGAATTTCTACGAAACCATACCTCGTTGGTTCGTGTGCTGTTTCGCCCACCCGCTTTAAATGACCTGGTCAAGTAAAACCGGACAACCCAGTTAAGCGACTTTTTTCAACATTTCTGTTTCTACTGATCTGTGATGTGCTTTTACATATCTGCCATCAATAAATTCCGATTCCCAATCCGGTTCAATAATCAGTGCGTTAAAAACCTGTCCCATATTACTATTGGATGACTACGCATTGAATCTTTTTGTAAATGGAATTCCAAATACCCCAAGCAATTCTCGCCACGCACAACCTACCCACATTCGATACAACATATCTTAAAGATTCCTGCACAACCTCGCCTGGCAGTGCAATAACCAACTAAAATAGAGGGGGTTAAAAGACAGTTGGAGCAAAAGATGCAGATGAGTTTTGGAACACTGGAAAGCAGAGCGATTGAATCGAGATAATGTTCTGTTGAAGATTGAAGCCCTAATTGAGTGGGAGGAATTACGTCCGAAACTTACGGGTTTATACAAGCGCGAGTTATCGCATGGTGGAGGCCAAGAGCCGTTTGATGGGTTGTTGATGTTCAAAGCGATCCTGCTAGGTCAGTGGCATAGTTTATCGGACGCTGCGTTGGAGCAAGCACTGTGTGTACGCATTGATTTTCTGCAATTTTGCGGACTGTCCTTGTCGGATGCGATACCGGACGAAACCACTTTATGCCGGTTCCGTAACCGGCTAATAACCAACGACCGGCTAGATGATCTGCTGGCCTCTATTAATGAACAGCTTCAATGCCACGGATTGATGATCAAGGGTGCGACAGGAGCGGTCATTGATGCCACGCTGATTGAGTCAGCGGCACGCCCTAAAAAGACCATCACACTGGAAGTGGATGCCGAAGAAGGTAAGGTTGTTCAGTTTGAAGATGGCAGTCAACCTGGAATCAACTGTATCGAAGAACAAAGCGCGGATCCGGATGCGACCTGGCTAAAGAAAGGCAGGAAGTCGCAGTTTGGCTACCGCAGTTACCTGGTGGTGGACGCACAAGACGGCTATGTGCGCGGGGTTCACACCGCCCCTGCCAACCAGAGCGAAATGATGCATTTCGAAGCCGCTATCGATGGTGCGCATATCGAGGCGAATCGGGTGTATGCCGACAAGGGATCCGCCAGCAATGCCAATCGGCAATTTCTAAGAAAGCAAAAGATCAAGAGCGCAATCATGCATCGCGCGTACAAGAATAAACCCCTCTCGTCACGCCAGAAGCTGGCGAATCAATTGATCAGTAAAAAACGCTATATTGTCGAACAGTGTTTCGGCACAATCAAACGCTTATTCAGAATGGGACGCGCCAGCTACTTCGGTACGACGAAAGTCAACGCCCAAGTCATACTGAAAAGTATCTGCATGAATCTAAAGAAAGCAGCCAACAAAATCTTCGTAGACCAACCATTAAGGGGAGCGATCCGTCCAAATATTACATAAAAGGGGAAAAATTCACCTAAAAAAAGGAAAAAACTTCACTTTCTATTAAAGTGACGTGCAACAAGTGTCACTTGGAAAATTTTCTCTGTCGCTACAGCAAAATTCTTGCGGTTGTGCAGAGGTCTTTCTTATACTGTCATGCGCAGATTTCGCTTGTTGTAAATCGCTTCTTGAAGCAGAATCTTCTCCAGCTTCGACCAGAACACATCACCGAGCATTAATCGAAACATCGCAAACTTGTTTTGTGGTGGAGATAGGAACCTCAATTTTATGAGGTTGTTATTATCTATAAACTTGCGATTCCCCGTGGTCTTGCCACGGGGATCTAATTAGGCTTTAGAATGATGGGATGCGAGATGTCGTAGAGAAGGCGAGCCACTGTGGGTGGCAGATACATTATCACATTGTATTTCCTGTGAAATACAGACGGGGACTGTTAGATGACGCAGTTGTAAAAATCATTATGATGACTGCGAAAGCGATAGAAGATCGATACGACATTGAGTTTGAGCAGATAGGTTGCGACGAAGACCACGTACATATACTTTGTACGGCACATCCGAAAATTGCACCGGGTCAGATTGTTAGGGTGTTCAAAAGCATAACAGCGCGGGAATTGTTTAAGTGGAAGCCGGATTTGAAACGAGATCTGTGGGGTGGTGAGTTTTGGACGGATGGCTATTATGTTGCAACTGTAGGGGAAAGAGCGGATTGGGGTGTGGTTGAGCGGTATGTAAAGAATCAAGGCAAACCAAAAGAAGAACTGCGTCAACTTGAGCTTTTCTAATACCCCGTGGTCTTGCCACGGGGTCGTTTAATTTTTAAGCAGCTTGTTTTAAATGAGTCACTGCTTGTCCCGCAGCTTTTTTTGCTAAATCTGTGGCACCGAGGTTACCCTGCTTAATGGCTTCATCCAAGCTTTTAATGCCTGCATCTAAATGCGAGCCTGCATTCTTCACAGAAGTTTTTTCGGATTTAGATGCATTTGCATGGGTTTTCGCTTCTCCGGCATGTTTAGCGATAGCTTTTCCATCAGCTGCACTGACCGCGGCTTCCGCATGTTTAATCGCTTGATCTAAATGACTTTCTGCTGCAATAGCACTAAATGAGCAGAGAGATAGGATTAGAATAATGCTATATAACACGTTGGTTTTGATGTTCATTCTGAAACTCCAGTTAAATAAGTATTAAAAATTATTTTATTGTGGCCATGTAGCAGCCCGGGAATATAGTGACTAGACTGCTATCAAGATTGAGGTAGTGATAGCATCTGTGTTTTGCTAGCAAGTCTTTTTTGCTTCTTTAATATCTTCTTTAACATCACCCACGCCCACTTGAGCCTTGCCGATATTTTTTTGGACATTGCCTTTGATTTCCATTTCCTTATTGTCCAGTATCTTGCCTGCAACTTCCTTGACTTTGCCTTTAGTTTCTTCGAAACGGCCTTGTACTTGATCTTTGTTCATGCTTGTCTCCTGACATTTAACTTCAAGTGATGACCAGAACATGAAATCATGTCTCTCTTCACTCTTTATCAGAATATATGTACTGCTAAACTTAATCTGTGCGCTAGCGAACTGATGTCAAAATAAATACTTTGTTGCGGATAAAATATATCCTGTGGAGGCGGCGCCAACAATTGTAGAGGTAGGGTCGATTTTATAAGCAGATAAGTTAATGATATTTTATTAACTGATTAGGAGAATACTATGCCCATGTCAGAATTTATTACAACAATTCGGCATGATTGCATTCATAAGTCGGAAAGGTAGCTGCTAAGATAATATCTTGATGAGAAGTTTCTGAAGGATACTTGGAACCGAACTGCTGCGTTATAAAGCAGGAAACTAAAGCAAGCACAAGCCATATAGGAGATTACCGAAATATCGAATCTTCTATAACCGACAGCCAAAATAGAAAAGATTGTATTATTTGTCGCCAGCACAATTTGTGCAGCGATTCTAAGTAAATCTGCTTGCCACTTAATCACATAGATTCCATATCTGACGATATCCCTACACAGAAAAACTCTAAAATACAATTATGCAGAGATCTCTTGAATATCACTTCAGCTCAAAGTAGGCATGCTAAAATCCAAACTCCAAAAGAATTGAAAATACTATGAATTTCCCTGTTATTACAGCGCTATCTCCACTGGATGGGCGCTACCATACAAAGGTTGATGCTTTACGATCTTATTTCAGCGAATTCGCTTTGATTCGTTTTCGTGTGCAGGTTGAGATTGCATGGCTTAAGGCGCTGAGCGAACAACCCGGGATCATCGAAGTACCGAACTTTTCCCCTCAAAGTTATGTGCAGCTGGACAATCTGGTGGAAAGTTTTTCGCTTGAAGATAGCGAAGCGATTAAAGCTATTGAGGCGACGACTAATCATGATGTAAAAGCTGTTGAGTATTGGTTAAAGCAGAAGCTGGAAAACAATGCCGAAGTGAGAAAAGTGAGTGAATTCATTCATTTTGCTTGTACTTCCGAGGATATTAATAACCTATCGCATGGTCTGATGCTTAGAACCAGTTTGCAGCAAGTGATGCTGCCTGCTCTGGATAAGATTATTAACCGATTAATCGAGCTTGCGCATCAGTTTGCTGATATTCCAATGCTGGCTCGTACTCACGGACAACCCGCTACGCCGACAACATTGGGTAAAGAACTTGCCAATACTGTATATCGCCTGCAACGCGGAAGAAAACAACTGGAATCTGTAGCCATTCTGGGAAAGATTAACGGCGCGGTAGGTAATTATAATGCGCACTTGTCTGCCTATCCGAATCTGGATTGGGAGAAATTTGCGCAGTCGTTTGTTGAAAAGCTGGGGCTGGAATTTAATCCCTATACGACTCAAATTGAACCCCATGACACCATGGCGGAGTTATTTGATGCGTATGCAAGAATTAATACGGTTTTGCTGAATTTGAATCGGGATATCTGGGGATATATCTCGCTGGGTTATTTCAAACAAAGAACCAAAGCGGATGAAATCGGATCTTCAACGATGCCGCATAAAGTCAACCCGATTGATTTTGAAAATTCGGAAGGTAATTTGGGTATTGCTAATGCGTTATTGCGTCATTTGAGCGAAAAGTTACCGATATCGCGCTGGCAAAGAGATTTAACTGATTCCACAGTACTTCGCAATATGGGCGTGGCGTTAGGGCACACCTTGTTAGCTTATGATTCATGTATCAAAGGATTAAATAAACTGGAAGTTAATACTTCTGCAATAAGGGTTGATCTGAGCAATGCTTGGGAGGTTCTGGCGGAGCCGATTCAAACCGTGATGCGGCGCTATGGTGTAGTTAATCCCTATGAACAGTTGAAAGCTTTAACTCGAGGTAAGGATGGAATTACACCAGAGACGCTGCATCAGTTTATCGACGCTTTGAATATTCCGGAACCCGAGAAGGTTCGTCTGTTGGCATTGACTCCACAGGATTATATCGGTATGGCCACTAGGCTAGCCCTAAGAATAAAGAATTAATCCCGATTCGGATGAAAATATGAGGCGAACTGACAGATTGATTCGAGTAAATTTGCTTGCGGGGTAAAAAAGTTTCGTTCAAGGCTTGAAATTTCATCTAGCAATCCCAATATCGCCTGCACACTCATAGGAGGCATGATGCAAAGCTCAGAAAATGCAAACAACCCGGAAAACAATCGGCCTGAAATGGCTGATATTAAGGAAGAAGTTAATGTCACTGGTATAACCAGCGATGCAACCATTCAAACAGGCGAAATTAAGAGTTCACAACCCAATCTCGAGGATTTGTTGAAGGAAGCTGAGAGCAAAGCGGCCGATCATCATGATGCTTGGATGCGCGCAAAAGCTGAAACTGAAAATATCCGTAAGCGTTCCCAAAATGATATTGCAAATGCACATAAATATGCCATTGAGAATTTTTCTACTGAATTACTAACCGTAATGGATAGTCTGGAGGCTGCGTTGGCAGTTGATAATGCCAGTGTAGAGAGTTTTAAGAATGGAGTTGAGTTGACCCAGAAACAGCTGATGAGTGTGTTTGATAAATTCAACATAAAGGTAATTGATCCAGCCGGAGAGAAATTTGACCCTCATCAACATCAGGCAATGTGTATAGTCGAATCGGAGTTGGCTCCCAATACGATTGTGCAAGTCATGCAGAAAGGCTATAAGTTGCATGAACGCATTATCCGTCCTGCACTTGTGTCGGTTTCGAAAGCTCAAGGTTCTTGAATTTTTATCAAGTATCTCCATTTCAAAACTAATTGATAAACAGAATAATCTCTTAAAAGGATCTAAATATGGCAAAAATTATCGGTATCGATTTAGGTACTACCAACTCCTGTGTTGCTGTGATGGAGAATGGCAAGCCAAAAGTTATTGAAAACTTGGAGGGCACGCGAACAACGCCTTCTATCGTTGCTTACACTGAAGACAATGAAGTGCTTGTGGGTGCTTCAGCCAAACGTCAGGCGATTACCAATCCCAAAAATACTTTGTTTGCTGTGAAACGGCTTATTGGGCGTCGTTTTGATGAAGAAATGGTTCAACGGGATATCAAGATGGTGCCATATAGCATTGTCAAAGCTGATAACAATGATGCATGGGTGGAAGTGCGCGGTAAGAAAATTGCACCTCCCGAGGTATCTGCGCAAGTGCTGATGAAAATGAAAAAAACCGCCGAGGATTATCTGGGTGAGACGGTGACCGAGGCGGTGATCACGGTGCCTGCTTATTTTAATGATTCGCAACGCCAGGCCACAAAAGATGCGGGAAGAATTGCCGGTCTGGAGGTGAAGAGAATTATTAATGAACCGACCGCTGCTGCGTTGGCATTCGGGTTGGATAAGAAAGAAGGCGACCGAAAGATTGCAGTGTACGACTTAGGCGGTGGTACTTTTGATATTTCTATTATTGAGATTGCTGAAGTCGAGGGAGAGCATCAGTTTGAAGTGTTGGCAACCAATGGTGATACATTTCTTGGGGGCGAAGATTTTGATTCACGTGTGATTGAATATCTGGTGGATGAATTCAAGAAAGAAAGTGGTATTGATTTGAAAAAGGATATGCTGGCATTGCAACGTTTAAAAGATGCCGCAGAAAAAACCAAAATCGAATTGTCCTCCAGCCAGCAAACTGAAGTCAATTTGCCTTATATCACTGCCGATGCATCAGGGCCGAAGCATCTGGCTGTCAAGATAACACGCGCCAAACTGGAAAGCTTGGTGGAAGAACTGATAGAACGCACGGTCGGGCCTTGCCGTACGGCAATTAAAGATGCGGGCCTGACTGCTTCCGATATTGATGATGTGATTTTGGTCGGTGGGCAGACTCGCATGCCGAAAGTTCAAGATAAGGTTAAGGAGATATTCGGTAAAGAGCCACGTAAGGATGTTAATCCTGATGAAGCAGTAGCTGTTGGCGCGGCTATTCAAGGTGGAGTATTGAAGGGCGACGTGAAGGATGTGCTATTGCTCGATGTGACGCCTTTGTCGTTGGGTATCGAAACATTGGGTGGCGTAATGACCAAGCTGATTCAGAAAAACACTACGATTCCAACCAAAGCGCAACAGGTATTCTCTACTGCGGAAGACAATCAGACTGCGGTAACGATTCATGTATTGCAGGGTGAGCGTGAGATGGCTTCCGGCAATAAAAGCCTGGGGCAATTTAATTTAAGCGATATTCCATCATCGCCACGGGGTATGCCGCAGATTGAAGTGACGTTTGATATTGATGCCAATGGCATTTTGCATGTATCGGCTAAAGACAAGGCTACCGGCAAAGAGAATAAGATTAAGATTCAGGCTAGCTCAGGCTTGTCGGATGATGAGATTGAACAGATGGTGAAGGATGCGGAGGCGCACGCTGAAGAAGATCACAAAGCTTTGGAGTTGGTTTCGAGCCGTAATCAGTGTGATGCGATGATCCACTCCGTTAAGAAATCCTTGAAGGAACATGGTGATCAGTTGAGTAGTGAGGAGAAAGCTAAAATTGAGGCTGCATTGAAAGATGCTGAAGATGTACTCAAAGCTGATAATAAAGACGAGATTGATGCAAAAACACAGGCTTTGACCGAAGCGGCGCATAAATTGGCTGAGAAGATGTATCAGCAAAAAGAGCCGCAGGAATCGCAAGCGCAATCTGGGTCTGACTCTACGTCTGGCCACAGTGAGAAACCAGTCGAAGGCGAAGTGGTTGATGCAGAATTTGAGGAAGTTAAGAACAAAAAATAGTTTTCTTCAAAACATATGGAGCGCAGAAGCGCATGAAGAGGATATTGAATCTCTTCTGCGCATTCTGCGCTTTAATATTTGATGCGGAATGAGAAACATCGTATAAACCTAAACCTCCATAAATTAATTACGGTAGTAGGAAATCAATATGAGTAAGCGCGATTACTATCATGTTCTCGGTGTCAGTCGTGAAGCTGACGAGAATACAATAAAAAAAGCTTATCGTAAGTTGGCAATGAAATATCATCCGGATCGGAATGCTGGCGATGTTAAATCGGAAGAGATGTTTAAAGAAGCTAAAGAAGCTTATGAAGTATTGACTGATCCGAATAAACGTGCAGCTTATGATCAATTTGGTCATGCGGGCGTCGATGCGAATGCGGCAGGTGGAGGCGCGCAAGGTTTCAGTGATGCATTCAGCGATATTTTCGGGGATATTTTTGGTGGCCGTAACTCTCGATCAAATATGCATCGTGGCTCGGATTTACGCTATAACCTGGAGATTACTCTGGAACAGGCTGCTCATGGAACCGAAACAAAAATTCGCATCCCTACAATGGAAAATTGTGAGACTTGTCATGGGAGCGGCTCCAAGCCGGGTAGTTCGCCCAAAACTTGTCCTACTTGTAATGGCCATGGACAGGTAAGAATGCAACAGGGTTTCTTCTCTATTCAACAAACTTGTCCTAAATGTCACGGAAGTGGAAAGGTAATAGTGAATCCTTGCACATCGTGTCATGGAAATGGGCGCATTAAGCAACAGAAAACACTCAATGTAAAAATTCCGGAAGGTGTCGACGATGGTGATCGCATTCGCATTTCTGGAGAGGGTGAGGTCGGCATTAATGGTGGTCCGCCGGGCGATCTCTATGTCGTGGTTCATTTGTCGGCGCATTCGGTTTTCCGGCGTGATGGTGATAATCTGCATTACGAAATACCTATCAGCTTTACCTTAGCTGCATTGGGAGGGGAAATAGAAGTGCCTACACTTGATGGGCACGCCAAGATTAAGGTGCCGGAAGAAACTCAAACGGGTAAGATTTTTCGTTTGCGGGGTAAAGGTATCAAAGGGGTGCGTAGCCATGATAAAGGTGATTTACTTTGCCATGTCGTTGTGGAAACCCCGGTTAAGTTGACCGCACGCCAAAAAGAATTGTTGGAAGAATTGGAGTTAATCAGTCTTAGAGATGGCCCTCGTCATAGTCCTCGCGCTAAATCATGGATGGATAAAGCACGAGAATTTTTCTCAGAATAACATGGAGCTATCCAGTTATCGAGGTGCGCTACGACAGGTATTTAGCTGAACTGATCTAGCTCCAGTAATAGTTGCAGATGATTTTATATCAATTGCTATGTAAATTAGAATCCATTTGGAACTCTTTTTGGAATTTTCGTCATCTGTAGACAAGAATAAATGTAATCGTCTGAGCCGCCATCTTGGCCGGTTTTTAGTATCAGCAATATTCCTTGTGAATTACTCGGAGAAGGCAAATCTCTCCTGGTGCCAGCATAAAAAGTAGTGTGATTACTTGCCAGAGGGCGATATTGTGTCTTTTCTGGAATTGATTCAATAATCGACGGAAATGATTATGCCCGGATTATAACGCGCCATTTCGCGATTTATCTTGTGTTCTTCTTTCGCTGAGAGCTGTCTAGGGTTTTCGGATAGTTGCATCGGTAACCAGTTCCGAGCTGGTTAACACGCTGTGGATACGATCATTGATTCCGTTTATCAAAACAATGTCGATTATTGACGGTGCGTTAGTTTAACAATCTTTTTCCTCTGAACTCAGCTCACATATCCAAGATCTGTAAAGCAATTTGAGGGTAAATTTCCGCTAATAAATTCATACTCTTTTCCAAGTAAAGTGACATCAGCCAAATTAATGGAAAAGGATATGCTTGCTTTTGTCGATAGTCAGATAATTCATGAATCTGGAAGCATGAGGATTTATATAGCGCTTATGTGATTCTTTGAAGCTTATTGTTATTTTGTTTCAAAGACTATCCAATGCCAGAATTAATTTTAGAATACTTAAAGGATCTTGTATCACAGTAAAGGGAGATACTACTACCATATCATAGTAACCGATTTTTTCTATAAGATTATGATCTTATGATGCAAATATGAAAAATGTGCGATCAGGATCCATAAAATTGTGTAATAAAGTAAATAAATAATGCAATTGCAGACATAAATAAATTTGAAGAATACGTGTGTAAGATTAAATATCCTAGTGTTTGTGTTGGGTGTTGGTTGGTTACAGCATCAATCGACGCTGCCAGAAATGGAATGGATCTGGTTGTTGTTTTTAGTGGCAGTAGTAACTGGGGTTTTGGGGTTTTTTCAATTAGCAAATCAGCTTGTAATAAGCAGAATCTTACTTGGAATTTTCTTTCTCCTGTTTGGGTTTTGCTGGGCGGCAATTTTGGCGCACTGGCGTTTGAATGATTCTCTACCTCATATCTGGGAGCGTAAGGCTATCCAAGTAGTTGGTGTGATAGCTAGTGTACCGCAAGAAAGTGATAGAGGGGTGCGTTTTCAATTTGATGTTGAACAGGTGAATACTGAGGGGGCGATCGTGCCTAAGCGGATTGCATTGTCTTGGTATAAAGTGCGGCAATTGGGAGCTAATCAAGTAGTATTGCCTGTAGTCAGGGTAGGTGAACGTTGGCAGTTGACAGTGCATTTGAAACGACCCCATGGCAATCAGAATCCGCATGGTTTCGATTTTGAAAGATGGGCATTGGAACGTAATATTCGGGCAACTGGATATGTTCGTGTATCATCTGATAATCAGCGTCTGCACACTATGGTGCAACGCCCTGCATATTGGATAGCGCATATTCGTGAGGGGATTCAACATCGTTTTGCTGCGAGCCTAGACAATCAAGCTTATGTGGGAATATTGCAAACATTGGCAACGGGTGATCAAAATGCAATTCCTCGCGATCAATGGATAGTATTTACACGTACTGGAACCAACCATTTGATGGCGATTTCCGGTTTGCATATCACGATGATTTCTAGCTTGGCATTCGCAGTAGTATATTGGTTATGGCGTTGGAATACTTATTTGACAATACGTCTGCCGGCGCGGCGTATTGCTGCGATGGCTGGATTAATTGTGGCTTTAGCCTATGCTGTACTTTCAGGTTTTGCAATTCCGGCGCAGCGGGCATTTTATATGCTGGCGGTAGTGGCGATTGTGTTATGGGTAGGACGTCAGACAAGTGTAACCACGGTGTTGGCATGGGCGCTTTTTGGGGTGATATTGTTAGATCCGTGGGCAATTTTAGCTCCTGGATTCTGGTTATCCTTTGGTGCAATTGCTGTCATAATGCTATTAACTGTCGGCCGGATCGGAAAAATACATTGGCTTAGTAGTTGGCTGCGGATTCAATGGGCTATTACGTTGGGCCTAATTCCTTTATTGTTGGCATTATTTCAGCAGATATCCTTAATATCTCCGGTTGCTAATGCCATTGCCATTCCTCTGATCAGCCTTATAGTGGTTCCGCTAACATTGTTAGCCACCATGCCTGTATTCGATTTTATGTTACCGCTTATCCATGATGTATTAAGTGTCCTTATGGTAATTCTGCAGTCACTGAGCAATTTATCGCATACTGTGTGGCAGCAGCATTCTCCACCAGTGTGGACTATAGGTGTAGCGGTTATAGGGATTCTGTGGATGTTGTTGCCGGGAAGCCTAGGAGTGGGGTTTTTTTCTGGTTTTCCCGCGCGTTGGTTGGGCGTGATTGCAGTATTACCTGTGTTTCTGGTTAAACCGCCTCAACCAAAAACCGGCGAACTGTGGCTGACTGTGCTTGATGTGGGTCAAGGACTTGCGGTGGTGGCTCGTACCGAGCATCACGCATTATTATTTGATGCGGGTCCTGGGTTCGGTGAGATCGATAGTGGTAATCGTATTATCGTGCCTTTTTTACGCGGAGAAGGAATTACAAAGCTTGATGGTATGATCGTATCGCATGCGGATTCGGATCATAGTGGCGGTGCACGATCAGTATTAAATGAGATACCTGTTAGGCAGTTGTGGTCATCGCTGGACGATAAACACCCCGTAACGCAGATGGTAATCTCAAAGAATCAGTGTCGTAAGGGACAATTCTGGCAATGGGACGATGTGCATTTTGAATTGCTACATCCCTTGGAGCAAGATTACTTGAATTCAAAACGTAGTACCAATGCAAAAAGTTGTGTATTAAAAATCACATCGGCTCACGGCAGCGTATTATTGCCGGCCGATATTGAGAGGAGAGATGAGCAGGCATTGCTTGCTCGAGACGGCGACAAGCTTCGTGCGACCGTATTGATTGCACCGCATCATGGTAGCCACACTTCATCAACCGATACTTTTGTGCAGAAAGTAAGCCCTTCTCTGGCAATTTTTCCAGTTGGTTATCTTAATCGCTATAATCATCCGCACGAAATTGTAACTTCACGCTATCATAATTCAGGTAGTCAGCTGATGCGTAGCGACAAAGATGGTGCTATCTTAATTCGATTTGAAAATAATGATTGGGTGGTTAACAGTTGGAGAAAATTAAATCAGCGCTATTGGCACGATAATTAAAACGCAATGATGTATGTGTTCGCAACATTGCTATTTTATCCATACGCGAGGTAGTTCAATCAAGATAAATAGGTATTGATGGAGTTTATTGACGTAGAAATTCCAGTTGCTAAAGGTAATTCGATGGCGCTAAAAATTATAGTAAATGTAGTTCCTGCACCTGGCTCACTGACAACCTTTATTCTCAGTTGATTATTTTCAGCCGCGATCTTGACGATGGACAAACCAATGCCGCTCGTTGCTTTGTTATGGAGTGCTACTCTAGGAGAATAAAAATATTCGTTAAAAATGTTGGGCAAATCTTTATCTTCGATACCAATGCCATGGTCGGTGATGGTAATGTTAGCATGCAAATTATTTCGATCGACTCGAGATGAAATTTCAACGCTAGTATTTTCATGCGAATAGGTAATCGCATTAGTGATGATATTTTCTATAAGTATTTCTAATTGATCAGGAATTACTTTGCAAATAAAATTCTCAATGGATAAATTGAGTGTAACATTTTTAGAACTGGCAACTGGGGTTAATTTCTCGATACATTTTTGCAGGGTAGATTGAATTTCAATAGGTTCGAAAACTGCAGTGTCAAGGCAAGTATCTTTCAATCGTTCCAATCTGAGTAGATCAAGTATTAGGCTGGACATATTTTTTGCCCGAAGATCCATTTGCTCTAATGCCGTACTTACCTCAGGCGTTGTCTCGCCCAAATAACCTTCTTTGATTAAATTTATTTTGCTGCGTATAGCATCGAGCGGGGATTTAAGTTGATGTGTGATCAATAATGCATATTGATCTTTTTCCACTTGTGCTTGATTAATTTGTCGGTATGCATCAACAAGGTGGCGTTCATGAGCACGAACAATTAGAGAAAGCCTTGAAACCACATACCAAACAACAAGAAAAAGAATGTCAAGGAAAAACATCCATGTCAAAGCACCATCTTTGCGTGCGCTTTCAGACAAGAATTGGCTGTTTATCAATGCAGAGAGTGGTGCTTGAGTGATTAGAAAGTTATCAATAATGATTACGATCGAGTCCATGAAGCAGACTAATATGGTTACATACAAGCTTTCACGGGTAGAAAAAAAGATACAGGCAAGAGCAATATGCAGTACGTAGAAAAAAGAAACGGGGGTGGAGGTACTGCCAATATAATGCACGACGACTGACAGGCAGATCAGGTCAACAATGATCTGAACCCATAGATTAATTGAAGGCGAGTTATATTTGCTTGATTTGCAATGATCTAATGCAAAGAGGTAGGCAATATTGGCTACAATCAGTACGATAATGATAGCTATCGGCCATTTTTGCTGCTCACTAATGCCTAATTGCGCCAGCGTATTCGATGCCGATAGCATCAGGATTTCGAAAAAAACCAGTGCAGCAATCAGTATCCACCGAAAAGTTATGAACCAGCGGATATTACTAATTAAAACATCGTCACTAAGCTTTAATTTATCTCCCTTTATTTCAAGCAGTACGTTTTGATTATTGGGATTATTCCAAGAGAATTCAGTGCTTGCCATACGATTGTGTATTGCAAAAAATTATGCAGCCTCTCCTGTTTTCTTCAAGCGCTCATTAATCGTTGCCATGAGACTGACTGGCTCAACCGGTTTTTCCATGATGCAAACCCACTCATGCGAGCCATCCTCGAAATATGGTCGAATCATGTCACCTAGAGATGTCAGAAAAATAGTTTGAATTTGCGGAAATTGCTTGTGGATTTTTGCATAAGTGATTAAACCAGCATCCATGGATTCAACCATGACATCCAAAATGGCCAAATCCGGTCTTTTAGTTTCATCTTGTAATGAATCGATAAATTCCTGCATCGATAAATAACTATCAACTTCATATCCATTTTTAAATAGTATACGTTGAACTGATTCGCGGATATCCGAATCATCATCAACGTGAGCAATTCTTAGTGCCATGATAATTAATTCTCCTTGCTTAATCATTCTCTTCTAGAAACCGCGGCTTAGAAACAGTTAAAATAGACCGTTCAATTATCGGGGTTATTGTTTAATAGATCATATCGTAGCATATGTGAATAATGTGTGAAATGTGAATATCGGTCATATATTGGAAAAATATAATCTATTTAGAGTAATAGGTCTACGGAAGTGATGAACAAATTTTCTTGAGCTGAGAAATTCCAGTAATTTGATCTGAAAAAATTTTTGGAGATATTCTTTGCTTAAGAAATATGGGTATAAATAAGGTAGTCCCCCGGCTTTGCCGGGGCTGATACGACGTGGGATTGTAAGTATCATCACGTAGTAAAGATTCCTGCACAACCTCGCCTGGCAGTGCAATAACCAACTAAAATAGAGTGGGTTAAAAGACAGCTGGAGCAAAAGATGCAGATGAGTTTTGGAACACTGGAATTAGCAGAGCGATTGAATCGAGATAATGTTCTGTTGAAGATTGAAGGCCTAATTGAGTGGGAGGACTTACGTCCGAAACTTACGGGTTTATACAAGCGCGAGTTATCGCATGGCGGAGGCCAAGAGCCGTTTGATGGGTTGTTGATGTTCAAAGCGATCCTGCTAGGTCAGTGGCATAGTTTATCGGACGCTGCGTTGGAGCAAGCACTGTGTGTACGCATTGATTTTATGCAATTTTGCGGACTGTCCTTGTCGGATGCGATCCCGGACGAAACCACTTTGTGCCGGTTCCGTAACCGGCTAATAACCAACGACCGGCTAGATGATCTGCTGGCCACTATTAATGAACAGCTTCAATCCCACGGATTGATGATCAAGGGTGCGACAGGAGCGGTCATTGATGCCACGCTGATTGAGTCAGCGGCACGCCCTAAAAAGACCATCACACTGGAGGTGGATGCCGAAGAAGGTAAGATTGTTCAGTTTGAAGATGGCAGTCAGCCTGGAATCAACTGTATCGAAGAACAAAGCGCGGATCCGGATGCGACCTGGCTAAAGAAAGGCAAGAAGTCGCAGTTTGGCTACCGCAGTTACCTGGTAGTGGACGCACAAGACGGCTATGTGCGCGGGGTTCACACCGCCCCTGCCAACCAGAGCGAAATGATGCATTTCGAAGCCGCTATCGATGGTGCGCATATCGAGGCGAATCGGGTGTATGCCGACAAGGGATCCGCCAGCAATGCCAATCGGCAATTTCTAAGAAAGCAAAAGATCAAGAGCGCAATCATGCATCGCGCGTACAAGAATAAACCCCTCTCGTCACGCCAGAAGCTGGCGAATTGAATCGCCCCGGATTTTCCGGAGACATGTTTTCTTGAATCAAGCTGCATCAGCTGACTCTTCCTGTTGGCGATGATACGCCTTTTCAAATTCTGCCGGTGGGACATATCCGATTGCGTCCAGCAGTCTTCGATTGTTGAACCAATCCACCCATTCCAATGTGGCAAATTCTACTTCTTCGATACTACGCCAAGGACCGCGATGCCGTATGACTTCGGTCTTGTACAAACCATTGATGGTTTCGGCTAGCGCGTTGTCATAAGAATCTCCGATGCTTCCGACAGAGGCGTCAATATTTGCCTGCGCCAAACGTTCCGTATAGCGAATCGATAAATACTGGCTGCCTCGATCACTGTGATGAATCAATCCTGAGGTTCCCCGCCGTGCCCATAGCGCCTGTTCCAATGCATCCAGTATCAGTTCCGTTCGCAATGAACGACTCACTCGCCAGCCAACAATATACCGGGCAAAAACATCGGTGATAAAAGCCACATAAACAAATCCTGTCCATGTCGCTACAAATGTAATATCCGCCACCCACAGTTGATTGGGCCGGGCAGCTACAAATTGCCGGTTAACCTTGTCCGTTGGCCGGTCAAGCAAATCGTCCGAAATGGTTGTCCAACACTTTTTGCCGCGTCGAACACCTTGTATTCCAAGCTTCTTCATTAACCGCTCGACCGTACAACGAGCAACACCAATACCTTCTCGCAGCAACTGCCGCCATACTTTGCGAGCACCATAAACTCGGAAATTGTCTTTCCATACCCGCTGTATATCAAGTTCTAGTCTCATATCCCGCTTGATGCGGTCAGGCAATCGATCGGGATCTCGCTCGCGCGCTTTGTGTTCGTAGTAGCTCGACGGGGCAATCCAGATTTCATTGCAGATTGGCTCGACCCCGTATTCCGCTTTGTTGCTATCGACAAATGTCACCATCATTTCGGTCGGCGGTCGAGCTCCGCCTGCGCGAAATAGGCCGATGCCTTACGTAATATCTCGTTAGCTCGCTTTAATTCCCGATTCTCCTGTTCCAATTCCTTGAGCCGCTCACGATCCGCAGTCGACAGGCCGCCTCGAATTCCCTGATCAATCTCTGTTCGTCTTACCCAGGTGCGCAACGTCTCCGCTGTACAGCCAATCTTTGATGCGATCGACTTGATCGCCATCCATTGCGATTCATGCTCCTTTTGTTGCTCGAATACCAATCTTACCGCTCGTTCTCGTACTTCCGGTGAATAACTGATTTGGTTTTTCATCTCTTCCTCCTCTCAAACCATTTTATCTCCGGAAATACCGGGACGATTCACCTGGATCTGTCGGTTATTTGGCAATATCTATCGGTGAGGTTTCACCTCGCCATTGTCTGTGACCCAAGAAGGGCCTGATCGCTTATCTCATTACTGTCTTGTCCCGGCAATCGGTTTCGGTGAATCCCTATCAATAACATCATTCAAAAATAGGGAGCTGAAAATGGATGACAATCATCATGGCATAGTTGGAGGAGTTGATACCCACAAAGACATACATTTCGCAGCCGTAGTCGATACTTACGATCGAGTGCTTGCCAGTAATTCTTTCCCCACAACACGGCAAGGATACAAATCAATGCTGAATTGGATGCAGTCCTTTGGTGAGGTCAAGCGCATTGGTATAGAGTGCACTGGGACTTACGGTGCGGGTTTGCTAAGGTATCTGCAGCAGTTTGACGTCGAAATTTTAGAAGTTACCTCACCTGATAAAATGGATCGACGCAGACGCGGCAAGAACGATACAATCGATGCGGAAAACGCGGCCCATACTGCATTTGCTGGAATACGAACCGTCACACCTAAAACACGAAATGGCATGGTGGAGTCGTTACGAGTTCTAAAGGTATGTAGGAAGACTGCCATTGCAGCTAGACGTATCGCACTCCAAATGATCCAAATGAATATTATTTCCGCACCAGAGTCGATTCGGGAACCGCTCCGTGCACTGACTCGCATGCAATTAATCCGTACTCTTGTCACTTGGCGGCCAGATCTGGGCGGGTATCGTAATATATCAACTGCATACAAAATCGCATTGAAATCTCTTGCACGGCGATATCTGGAATTGCATGATGAGATTGCGGATCTGGATGTCATGATCTCAGCCATAGTTGATGAACTTGCTCCCGATCTGATTGCAGGTAAAGCCATTGGTTATGAGTCTGCGGCACAATTACTCATTACCGCGGGAGACAATCCGGATCGATTAAAATCCGAAGCTAGCTTTGCCGCATTATGCGGTGTAAATCCAATTCCTGCTTCCTCGGGCAAGGTCAATAGACACAGATTGAATCGCGGTGGTGACAGAGCCGCTAATAGTGCACTGCATATTATCGCTATTGGATGACTAAGGACGGACAATAAAACTAAAGAGTACGTTGATAAACGTTTGACACAAGGGCATACGAAACTTGAGGCGCTGCGGTGCCTTAAACGCTATATTGCGCGAGAAGTTTATTACATTCTGAAAAAACGCAACAATCTTATCAATAGTATCCAAATTACTGCTTGACATTTAGAAGGGCATCCGCGGATCGCAGTATTCCAGCGGGGAGTACTGAAGGCTTCTGGAGGAAATACTTGGCTTTATCGGCAGCATGAGCCGCACCGGTAATTGTTTCGATAATGCTGTGGCTGAAAGTATCGAAGGCAACCTTAAACGGGAGCGAATCCACTGGCGGCACTACCATACCCGTCATGCAGCACAGCAAGATGTGCTGCAGTATATTTCCATGCTTTATAACAGTCATCGGTTGCATTCATACCTGGGCTACAAAAGCCCGAATCAATATGAAACGGAAACAGAAATATTGAGAAAAATCGCTTAACTGGGTTGTCCGCTTTTACTTGACTAGGTCAATATATACAGGTCGATGTATCACTTTGTATGGATTCCGAAATATCGTCATAAAGCATTTATGGAGCCATATAGAAGCGAGTTAAAAGGCATTATTGGGAAGATAGGATATGACTACGATATAGTGGAGTTGCCCCCTTTGAACGGACACATTATGTTCTGTTTAAAGGAGAAGAAATATGACACAAAACTACAAACCTGCTTACCCACCTGAGTTTCGTCAGCAGATGGTGGAATTGGTAGCATTAGGCAAATGCCCCAAGCAATTATCCAAGGAATTTGGATGCCACTACACTTCGATACAAACTTGGTGTCGAGCAGCAGGTGTACCAATTAGATCAAGCCAGGCAATTGCTTTCGCTGCAACATCGAGTGTTGCTTCCTTGAGTGCCAACGAACGGCAGGAGCTGCTGGAATTGCGTAAGAAGCTCAAGCGTGTGGAGATGGAGCGTGACATATTGGCAAAGGCTACGGCCTGGTTTGCAAACAACAAGGATTAATGGGGAAGGTGTACCAATTAATCAAGGCAAACCGGGCCCAATTTCCGGCTCGTGTTCTATACGAGACACTCGGTGTATCGCACAGCGGTTACTATGACTGGGCAAAACGCACACCCAGCCGACGGGCCATTACCAACTGTCGATTGATCGAGCAGATCATGGCCATATACCGTACAAGCGATTGTACGTATGGCCGCCCCCGCATTACCGTTGAATTAGCCGATCGTGGAGTCAGGGTCAATCATAAGCGCGTAGGCAGATTGATGCGTGAAGCTGGAATTAAAGGGGTGAGTCGCAGGCGAGGCTTTGTGATCACGACTCATCGGAATAAGCGTGACCGCCCTGCACCGGATTTAGTGCAACGCCATTTCAAGGCAGCTAGCATCAATCAACTATGGGTTGCGGACATGACTTACATTCCTACCTGGGCAGGGTTCCTGTACCTGGCCGTGGTCATCGATGTATTCAGCCGTAAGGTAGTGGGCTGGTCTTTCGGTGAAACCATGACAGCAAGCCTGGTGATCAGTGCGTTGAACATGGCGTTAATCACTCGTAAACCGGGCAAAGTGATTCACCATAGCGATACAGGGCAGTCAATACACCAGTGTTGAATTCGGCAAGCGATGCAGGGAAATGGGTGTGCATCCCTCCATGGGAAGTGTGGGTGATGCTTACGACAATGCAATGGTTGAAAGCTTTTTTGCCAGCCTGGAATGTGAATTGATCGATAGGCGCTCCTGGAAAAATAAAACTGAAGCAAGGCTGGCCATATTCACCTGGATCGAGTCATGGTACAACCCAACTCGCAGGCATTCCGGACTGGGATACTTATCACCAAACAATTTTGAGAGAAAACTGAATGAGAAAAATCAAATCGCGATAAACTGCAATCCGCTTTCACAGGTCGAGACTCTCTCGACTCCATGAAAAAAATGTCCGCCAAAAGGGGACAACTCCAACTTCAGATTGTGGAATTAGAGATTCTAGTGGATCGTATTCATATGGTAGTGAGAACAGATCCGAAGATTTCGTCAGCGTATGTCATGCAGGTAATAAAAAGCATATCAGCCCGAGAATTTTTTCGTATACGCCCAGAGATAAAGAGAAAATAATTTTGGGGAGGTAAGTTATGGACACAAAGCTATTTTGTTGAAACTATAGGTAATGCTAACGAGGAGGTTATTCGTCAGTATGTACAAAATCAACTCAAAGTGATGGATGAAATGGAAGGGAGGTTTGGGCAACTACCGCTCTTCTAAAACTCGGTCGCTTGCGGCCGAGTTCTTTATTCTATTCTTTCAGGAGATTCAAATGGGTGTGGTCAATGGTATCAATAATAATGACACAATTTTGGCGGCACTAATCTCAGCGGGGTTCGGGATCTCCCACACGACTAGCTGACACTATTAACGGCTTTGGTGGGAACGATAACATCTACAGTGCTGGAGGCCCTGATACTGTTTTTGGCGGCGCGGGAGATGACACGATCAATGGCAATGGCGGCAACGATATACTTAATGGCAGAGTTGGCAGCGATACATTACTAGGCAATGCGGGTGTAGATCAACTAAACGGTGGCGGTGGCAACGATAACATTGCGTCCGATGGTGATGGCGGGGTCTATAGCGGTGATGACGGCAATGACCTGATGTTCTCAGGTTTAGGTAGTGAAACCATGGATGGCGGTACGGGTATCGACACCATTGATCACACTGTTTGGGATGGAGCCTACACCTTTAATATGCCAACTGGATTGAACAGCTTTGGTGGAGAGATTTATCTTAATTTCGAGATTGCCAAAATGGGCGATGGTAATGATACTGTCGCCGGCAATAACGAGGACAATACAATCTTTGGCGGATTAGGTAATGATATTTTGGAAGGTGGCAATGGCATAGACAAGCTATCCGGTGGTATAGGTAACGACACTATAACCTCGTGATGGCGATGGCGGCACCTACAATGGCGATGCAGGCGATGATTTCATGAAATCAGGTTTGGGGAATGAGACCATGAATGAGGGAACAGATGTGGATATCATTGACCATACAATTTGGAATGGAAACTACGTATTCAACATGGCAACCGGTACGACAAACTCCGCTGGCGAGAGCTTTAAAGGGTTTGAGAATGCAATCATGGGTAATGCAGTGATACCGTTACCGGTAATGCAGCCAACAATTCGATAAAAGGCGGCGCCGGTGCGGACGTCCTGAATAGTGCTCACGGCAACGATACGATCGATGGTCAAGACGGGATCACACTATTATCGGCGGGCTGGATAAAGATATCCTAATTGGTGGAGGAGGTGCAGATATATTTGATTTCAATTCAGTAACAGAAAGCCTCGTAGCGACACCGGATACCCTCAGCAACTTCAAATGGAGCGAAGGTGACAAAATTGATCTTTCAACCATTGACGCGGATCTGACTCTGGTCGGCAATCAAGCATTTAGCCTCGCACAGTTAACATTTAACTCCGGTGCGGAAACATTACTTGCGGATGTTATCGGCGGAGCAGATCTCCTTGTCAGCTTGACAGGAGTATAAGCTGGATTTGCGACTAGCCTGGATGTAATTTTGTAACAACATCGATGGAACCCAACCTTTGGCGTTTTGTGCGAAGCGTCAAAGATTTTATAAATCTGATTTATCCTTTTATACACGCAAATACTCGGTCTTATTACCCAACCAACGCGAGATATGCTGCTGTGCTAATTCCGGGTAATTATTCAGCATTTCATTGGCACAATCTTGTGCAGCTTCCAATAACTCACCATCTTGCTCTAAATCGGCAAAACGCAGCATAGGCACGCCGCTCTGACGTGCGCCAAGAAATTCACCCGGACCTCTCAATTGCAAATCCTGACGGGCAATTTCAAAGCCATCGGTGTGTTCAAAAATGATTCGGAGTCTTTCACGGGCAATCTTTGACAGGGGTTGCTGAAACAGTAAGATACAAATACTTGCTTCCGGTCCACGCCCTACACGACCACGTAGTTGATGTAATTGGGACAATCCCATGCGTTCTGCATTTTCAATCACCATTAATGAAGCATTCGGTACATCCACCCCTACCTCTATCACGGTTGTCGCTACCAATAATTGAATTTTTCCTTCCTTGAACAGCAGCATGATTTCAGCTTTTTCCTGCGGTGACAAGCGTCCATGTACCAGACCCACATTCAATTCCGGAAATGTTTTCCTCAGATGCTGATATGTTTCCATTGCGGTCTGCAATTGCAACGCTTCTGATTCTTCAATGAGCGGACAAACCCAATATACTTGTTTATCCTGTTGGCAAGCGAAATGTATGCGCGCAATGATCTCGTCACGACGTCGATCAGCAATTAATTTAGTGATTACAGGCGATCTGCCGGGTGGCAATTGATCAATAATCGACACATCCAGATCAGCGAAATAGCTCATCGATAACGTCCTCGGAATTGGCGTAGCGCTCATCATCAATTGATGCGGCATCAGATCGGATTGCGTGCCTTTCATGCGCAGCGCCAAACGCTGATGCACGCCAAAGCGGTGTTGTTCGTCAATAATCGCCAGGCCGAGCTGGTGAAATACTACCTGGCTCTGAAACAAGGCATGCGTACCCACAACAAGTTGCGCTACGCCCGATGCGATTTTATCCATCTCGGTTTGTTTTTGTTTTTTCCTCATTCCCCCGGATAGCCATACGATATGTACTCCCAGTGGTTCAAACCAAGCAGATAACTTCATGAAATGCTGTTCAGCAAGAATTTCAGTCGGTGCCATGATGGCCGCCTGAAAACCATTCTCAATCGCTTGCAGTGCAGCCAGTGCAGCCACAATGGTTTTCCCGCTGCCCACATCGCCTTGTAGCAGGCGTTGCATGGGGTAAGCGGCTGTCAAGTCACGGCTGATTTCCGCATATACTTTGATTTGTGCAGAAGTCAGTTCAAAACCAAGCTGCGGCAGTAACTGATCCTTCAGTGTGTTTTTTTGCTCCAGCACTGGCGCATTGAGGCTTCTCCGTTGCCGGTAATGCACGCGCATCGATAATTGCTGCGCCAGCAACTCATCGAATTTGATACGCCGCCATGCTGGATGCGTACGTGTTTGCAGGGCTTCAATCGATTCTTCTGGAGAGGGGTGATGCAAGCACATTACACTATCGTCAAAACCTTTCAACCGATATTTTCTGATGATTTTATCAGGCACTGTTTCAATCAGTGCCTGCAACGTTTGCGTATCCTGCAATCCTTGTCCGATTATTTTTGCCAAAGTCTTTTGCGTCAAACCGGCCGTGGTGGGATATATCGGCGTCAGCGAATGCGCCAGCGATTCTCCTGCGCGTACAATACGACATTTCGGATGCACCATTTCAGCACCAAAAAAACCATTACGAATTTCGCCCAATAACCGTATACGCTTACCCACTGCATAGGTTTTAATTTGACTACTGTAGAAATTCACAAAGCGCATAACCAGAATGCCGCTGTCGTCTTCAATCCGGCAAATCAATTGTCGTCTGGGACGAATAACCACTTCATTATGAATAATCACACCCTCAACCTGCACTGTGTGTCCTTGCGGCGCATCACCGATGAGGAACAAATGTGTTTCATCTTCATAACGGATTGGCAGATGCAAAATCAGATCTAGTTCATTGTAAATACCCAAGCGGGATAATTTCTCTTGCACGTCAACATTGACAGACAATGTTTTATTCCTGCAGTACCATGACCCCGTCCATTTCAACCAATGCACCGCGCGGTAAGGCTTTGACACCGATTGCCGCGCGCGCAGGATAAGGTTGTGAGAAATGACTGGCCATGATTTCGTTGACTAATGCAAAATTGTCGAGATCGGTCAGAAAAATATTTAATTTCACAATATCGTTCAAACTACCGCCCCCCGCTTTTGTCACTGCTTTCAGATTTGAGAACACCTGCTGGATCTGCGCTTCGATCCCATTCGCCATTTGCATACTGACCGGATCTAAACCGATCTGGCCCGATAGATAAACAGTATCACTGCCACTCACCCGGATTGCTTGAGAGTAGGTGCCGATAGCTTGTGGTGCGTTCAGGGTGTGGATTATATGTTTAGTCATTCTTTCTCCTTATAAATTGATTCGATATTTTTGATATAGTTGACACTATTACATAATCTTCTTTGCGCTATTAAGTTATGATGCAGCGAACTTTGGTACATTTCAACCGCACAAGAACAGCACTAAAATTCATTTAAATTTTTTATACTATGCAAAAACTGATTATCCAGGGTGGTGTACCACTCCACGGTGAAATTACCATTTCGGGGGCCAAAAATGCTGCGTTGCCTGTTTTATGCGCCGCGCTTCTAACCGAAGAGTCTTTAAAAATAAAAAATGTACCGGTGCTTCAGGATATTATCACCATGTTATCCCTGCTCAAACAGATGGGAATAAATGTCACTGCACCCAATGTTTCGGAAATAACGCTATCAGCTTCAACATTGACTCATCTTGTCGCCCCTTATGAAATGGTTAAAACCATGCGTGCAGCTATTCTGATACTGGGGCCATTGCTGGCTCGCGCAGGAGAAGCCAATATTTCCTTGCCGGGTGGATGTGCAATCGGCTTGCGGCCTGTTGATCAACATATCAAAGGACTGCAGGTAATGGGCGCCGAAATCCATATCAAACACGGTTATATTCATGCCGTAGCGAAGAAACTACATGGAGCCCGCATTGTACTTGACATCATCACTGTAACTGGAACTGAAAACCTGATGATGGCCGCAACCTTGGCGGAAGGCACAACAATACTTGAAAATGCTGCCCGCGAACCAGAAGTCGTAGATCTGGCCAATTGTCTCATCGCCATGGGTGCAAAAATTCATGGTGCAGGTACTGATATCATTACCATAGAAGGTGTGCCATCATTGCACGGTGCTGAACACACGGTTATGCCCGACCGAATAGAAACCGGAACTTTCTTGGTCGCAGCTACAGCTACCAGTGGTGAAATTCTCTTAAGAGAAACAGCCCCCCACTTACTCGATGCAGTCTTAGATAAACTTATCGAGGCAGGCGCTGATATTGATTCCAATGACAATTGGATTCGGTTAAAAATGCACACCAGACCGAAATCAATCAATGTACGCACCGCTCCCTACCCAGCCTTCCCAACTGATATGCAAGCACAGTTTATGTCATTGAATTGTGTCGCTTCTGGAACAGCCATCGTTACAGAAACGATTTTTGAAAACCGTTTAATGCATGTGCAAGAATTAATACGCATGAATGCGAATATCGAAGTTGAAGGCAATGCAGCCATTGTCCATGGCGCTCCTCAGCTCGATGGCGCTCATGTCATGGCGACAGATTTGCGCGCTTCAGCAAGTCTTGTAATTGCTGGCTTAGTGGCACAAGGAGAGACTGTAATCGATCGTATCTATCACTTGGATCGTGGTTATGAAAATATTGAAGGAAAATTATCGACATTGGGTGCGCAGATCCGACGCACCTAATAAAAAAGCCTTTGCAATTGCAAAAGCTTTTTGACTAAGAACAAAAAAACAAACTATCCTATAGTTAATTTACACTAAAGTTTCTGTTGTTTATAGCTAACAATAACTGTTGCAATTTTCTTGTTCAATCCCATAACAGGAACAACCAATATCTTTTTGCCATCCACATCCGATCTAACAGTAATTTTCTGCAAATTTAGAATTTCTCTAGGAAACAACTCCGTACCATTGGCTTCCTCCAATCGTTTGTCCGTTGAAACTAATAATTTTCCATCGTCATTTATTAACACGACACGCTCAGTATCCTTCATTTTGACAATTTCACTGAGATATTGATCTATCTGATCAATATTATTACGAATCAACTCACCACGAACCGCCCAGGACAAAATCTGGCCAAAACGTTCTTCTTCTTTAATATATTGATGATCAGCATATTCACGGGCTTGTTGTGTAATCAACACACGCTCATGCTCAAGCTTTTTGGCCATGTCAGATTCTGCTTTATTGACGGCAATGATCTTCCAAGCAAAAATAACGACGATAACTCCAACCAGAATCACTGCGTACTTACCTGGAAGCTGCATCGTCGGGACTTTCACCAGCCACTCAAACTTGGCACTTAATTGTGAAAACAAGTTATCAACTGGCGATTGTTGGCTCTGGTTTTGCTTGTTATTAGCTGTCATGGATAACTCCTTGTGTTATTGGTAGCGAGGAATGCAAATTATCCACTAATCCCGGAGGAAGTAAAAGTGGCGTGTATCAATTAACTAGTGGTTTTGCGCATGATTTGCTATTTTTACATCATAACTGCAACACCATGCTCTGCACAGAATCGTTATTACTCAAAATAACTCGCTCGTATTTTGCTCTATAATAAATGCTTCATGGCACTTTATACGGAAAACAAGGAATTTCAGCGATATAATGGATAATAATTCTGCAGCGAAAAAAGAAAACCACAAGAACACTTGGTCCGGGCGTTTCAACGAACCGGTCTCCGCCCTTGTGGAACGTTATACCGCTTCTGTTGATTTTGATCAGCGTCTCGCTGAATATGATATTCAGGGATCGTTGGCTCATGCCCAAATGCTTGCAGAGCAGGGAATTATCAGCAACGAAGATTTTACGGCCATCCGGCATGGATTATATCAAATCCGCGATGAAATACGGTTGCATCAATTCATATGGTTACAAGAACTCGAGGACGTTCATTTAAATATTGAGAAACGCTTAACCATATTAGTCGGCGATGCTGGCAAGCGATTACACACCGGCCGCTCACGTAATGATCAGGTTGCTACCGATATTCGGTTATTTTTGCGCGCTTCAATTGATGAGATCACCAATTTGATTAAAGCCATGCAACTTGCCTTGTTAAATTTGGCGGAACAGCATATTCACACGATCATGCCTGGATTTACGCATCTTCAAGTCGCTCAGCCTGTATCCTTCGGCCATCATCTGATGGCTTATTTTGAGATGCTAAAACGCGACTCTGAGCGACTGAGCGATTGCAGAAAGCGTGTGAATCAATTACCACTGGGCGCAGCCGCATTGGCTGGCACCAGCTATCCGATCAATCGCGAACGGGTGGCGCAATTATTGAGTTTTGATAGTGTTTGCCAAAATTCCTTGGATGCGGTGTCAGATCGGGATTTTGCCATTGAATTTTGTGCCTGCGCAGCGTTGATCATGACGCATCTATCCCGCATGTCGGAAGAATTCATTTTATGGATGAATCCTGCATTCGGTTTTATCCAACTCGCTGATCGGTTTTGTACCGGCTCTTCGATCATGCCACAGAAAAAGAATCCAGATGTGCCGGAACTGGTGCGCGGCAAAACCGGGCGCGTCAACGGTCACTTAATAGCGCTGCTGACATTGATGAAAGCGCAGCCACTGGCTTATAACAAGGATAACCAGGAAGACAAAGAACCACTCTTTGATACTGTCGATACTTTAACAGATACGCTGCGGATTTACGCCGATATGCTCACCGGCGTGCAAGTGAATCAGCTAGTGATGCGCCAGTCGGCTTTGCACGGTTATGCCACGGCTACCGATCTGGCCGATTATTTGGCTAAAAAAGGCATTCCTTTTCGCGATGCACACGAAATTGTAGCGAAAACAGTGCAGTTTGCGGAACAGAAAGATTGTGATCTTAGTGATCTTGCGCTTGATGAGTTGCAAAAATTTTCTTCACAAATCGAATCCGATATTTTCGCTGTCCTAACCCTCGAAGGTTCGATGCAAAGCAGAAAACACACTGGTGGCACAGCACCTGAACAGGTACAAACAGCCATTCAAAAAGCCAAAGAGTGGTTAACTGCAGAAAATTTAAAACATGCAAGCATGGCATGAAATCAGCGGACAAATTTCTGCTGCCACTGATAGTTTCTTCGAAGTTAAAGAGGCCCATTCCATTGGCGGCGGTTGTATCAACCAGGCTTATTGTATTGCAGACGGAAAACAACGCTATTTTGTCAAATTAAATACCTCTGGAAATTTAGCCATGTTTGAGGCCGAAACTGCTGGTCTCATGGAAATTCACCAATCACGCACTGTGCGTGTTCCAATACCCATTTGTTCCGGGCAAGACGCTCATGCAACATGGCTCATTCTGGAGTATCTCGATATCAATAATGGCAAATGCGGCAAAGCATCCGATCTGGGTCAACAACTTGCTGCTATGCATCGTACGACTTGTAATCAATTTGGTTGGATTCGCGACAATACCATTGGAAAAAATCCGCAAATTAATACCATCTCTTCTAATTGGGTCGAATTCTGGCGCATGCATCGTTTAGGCAGTCAACTCGAGCTGGCTAAAAACAATGGGTTTAATGGAAAGTTGCAAGAGTTGGGAGAGCAATTACTGGTGAATCTGGAGAAGCTTCTTCCAGACACTCCGCCATTACCTTCATTATTACATGGTGACCTCTGGGGCGGTAATTATGCTTATGATAAGACAGGAGAACCGGTGTTATTTGATCCCGCAGTATATTACGGCGATCGAGAGACTGATATTGCCATGACTGAACTTTTCGGTGGATTTTCAGCTGATTTTTATTCTGCTTACCGCTGTGACTATCCCCTGGATTCCGGTTATAATATTAGAAAAGTAGTTTATAACCTGTACCATGTTCTTAATCATTTAAATTTTTTTGGCGGCGGTTATTACTATCAAGCCCAACAAATGATGAGTAACTTGCTTGCAGAAATTCGCTGATAAATTCAGAATCAAATTGTCCATTCAAACGACATAAAAACACCATCTTATTGTTCCAATGAATTATTCAAATTGCGATAACCACTCATGACTAAGTATGTCTTTGTGACAGGCGGTGTTGTTTCTTCGCTGGGTAAAGGAATTGCAGCTGCATCTCTTGCCGCACTGCTTGAGTCGCGTGGACTTAAAGTGACTATGCTTAAGCTGGATCCTTATATTAATGTGGACCCGGGTACCATGAGTCCGTTTCAGCATGGCGAAGTATTTGTAACTGAGGATGGCGCCGAAACAGATCTTGATCTGGGGCATTATGAGCGTTTCATCACTACCCGTATGACTCGACATAATAACTTTACTACCGGTCAAATCTACGAAAGTGTTATTCGCAAGGAACGACGTGGTGATTATCTTGGAGGTACTGTTCAGGTTATTCCCCATATTACCGATGAAATTAAGCGCTATATTCAAGCTGGCGTAGGCGATGCGCAAATTGCGATTATTGAAATTGGCGGTACGGTCGGCGATATTGAATCGCTTCCGTTTCTGGAAGCTATCAGGCAAATGGCAGTACAAAATTCGCGCATGGACACCTGTTTCATCCATCTCACCTTATTGCCTTATATCGGTTCGGCCGGTGAACTGAAAACCAAGCCAACTCAACATTCGGTCAAGGAATTACGTGAAATTGGGATTCAACCGGATGTTTTGCTATGCCGTTCAGACCGTGAACTGCCCGAAGATGAGCGCCGGAAAATAGCACTTTTTACCAACGTTCGGGAAGAAGCCGTTATATCCGCCATCGATGTGGATAGCATCTATAAAATTCCAGGGTTACTGCATGCACAGATGTTGGATGAAATTATCTGTCATAAATTGAACATTCTGGCAAAACCTGCTGATTTGGGTGTCTGGAACAAACTAGTATATGCGCTCGAGCACCCCAAACATACGGTTACTATCGCCATTGTGGGTAAGTACGTTGATTTAACCGAGTCTTATAAATCATTGTCAGAGGCTTTAATTCATGCCGGCATCCATACTCACAGCCGGATTAACATCAATTACATTGATTCTGAAAATATTGAAACAGAAGGTACCAGTGGGTTGATTGAAATGGATGCAATCCTGGTTCCCGGCGGATTTGGCAAACGTGGTGTCGAAGGTAAAATAATGGCCATCAACTTTGCCCGAATCAATCGCATACCGTACCTCGGCATTTGTTTAGGTATGCAACTGGCTGTAGTTGAATACGCACGTAACAAAACCGGCATGAAAGGTGCCCACAGTACTGAATTCAATCCCGATACACCGTTCCCGGTTATCGGATTGATTACCGAATGGCGGACTCGGGATGGCCAAATTGAAATACGCGATGAAAATTCCGATATTGGTGGGAGTATGCGGTTGGGTGGACAGGAATGTATTTTGAAGAAAGATACTCTTGCCTGGAAGACCTATGGTAAAGATACCATTATCGAGCGTCATCGCCATCGGTATGAAGTTAATAATCTCTATATTCCTAGATTAGAAAAAGCAGGGCTTTGCATCAGCGGCTTTTCCAAGGAAGAGAATCTATGTGAAATGATAGAGCTTTCTGATGCTGAGCATCCTTGGTTCTTGGGGTGTCAATTTCATCCGGAATTTACTTCCACACCACGGTTAGGGCATGCATTATTCAAATCCTATGTTCAAGCAGCAATAAATTTTGCCAGCAAACATCAACTCTCCGGAGATGAAAAAATTCATGCATTACGTAACAACTGACGGAGCATAAAAAACTTAGAGCCAAGAAACAAAAAAGGATAATCGGTATTATCGATACATCATTGTGGTTGTAGTACTCACAAAATCGCCATCAATTAATTAATAACAGTAAACGTAAATAACAGGAAAAATGTAGCATGAGTGCAATTGTAGAGGTCATCGCCCGTGAGATTCTGGATTCTCGCGGTAATCCAACTATTGAAGCAGATGTAACGCTGGAATCGGGAGTTTTTGGCCGTGCCTCAGTTCCCTCTGGTGCATCTGTTGGAACCAAAGAAGCAATGGAGCTGCGTGATGGTGATGCACAACGCTATTCAGGAAAAGGTGTTCTTAAGGCGGTGAAAAATGTTAACACCGAAATCTCTGAAGCGTTATTGGGTTTAGATGCTACTGATCAAAGTTTCATTGATCAAACTGTAATTGATTTAGACGGATCCGAAAACAAATCCAGACTTGGTGCCAACGCAATTCTGGCAGTATCGCTGGCGGTTGCCAAAGCAGCCGCCGAGGAATCAGGTTTGCCGCTATATCGTTATCTGGGTGGTGCTGCGTCAATGTCAATGCCCGTTCCGTTGATGAACTTAATTAATGGCGGCGCACATGCCAATAATAATATCGATATGCAAGAATTTATGATTGTGCCGTTGGGAATCTCAAATTTTCATGATGCCATTCGTTGCGGTGCCGAAGTTTTTGGTACGCTCAAGAAGCTTATTAATAACAAAAATATGCCTACTACAGTGGGCGATGAAGGCGGGTTTGCACCTAACTTGGAAAACAATGAAGCAGCTTTGCAATTAATCGTAGAAGCTATTGATCAAGCAGGCTATCAACCTGGAAAAGATATTGCGATTGGTATTGATTGCGCTAGCTCTGAATTTTTTCATGATGGTAAATACCATTTATCTTCTGATAACTTGCATCTGACATCAGCTCAATTCGTCGATTATTTATTATCGTGGGTGGATAAATATCCCATTATCAGTATCGAAGACGGTATGAGCGAGCATGATTGGGATGGGTGGAAATTATTAACTCAAAAATTGGGTGATTCAATTCAATTGGTCGGCGATGATATCTTTGTCACCAATGCAAGAATTTTACGGGAAGGGATCAAGCAAGGCATTGCTAATTCTATCTTAATCAAGGTAAATCAGATTGGCACATTAACAGAAACATTCGCAGCCATTGAGATGGCTAAATGTGCTGGTTACACCGCAGTCATCTCACATCGTTCAGGAGAAACCGAGGACACCACCATCGCCGACATCGCAGTAGCGGCCAATGCATTGCAAATCAAAACTGGCTCACTATCTAGATCCGACCGTCTTGCTAAATACAATCAATTATTACGAATTGAAGAAAATTTAGGAGATACAGTAAAATATGCCGGCCGGAGCGCGTTTTATCAACTTAAATAATGAAGCCCTTGAGTTTCATACTGTTGATGTTAGTCTTCGCAATGCAATATTCATTGTGGGTTGGTAAAGCCAGCTGGTTAAGAGTTCTACAGGTAGATCAAGAAGTTGTTGCGGCACGTAAAAATAATTTACAGTTGCAAGCGCGCAATAACAAGTTAGAAGCCGAAGTCAATGATTTAAAACAGGGACTTGAAGCAATTGAAGAACGCGCTCGAAGCGATTTGGGCATGATCAAGGAAGGGGAAGTACTTTTTCAGATTGTCAGAAGCGCACAACCTCAAACTTCCCAACCAGATATCGCGCCATAAATCTGCCCGAATTCTTGAGCGATTTGAGCTCTCAATAATTAAATGATCGTTATTCAGATGCTTATCAATTATCCAATCTAGCTTCAGCTTAAATAAATTTTGCTTGAAAAAGGGCAAATAATTGACATATTACTTCTGTCAAACTAAATCTCATTGTGGAGCAAAAAATGAAAAGAATTTTTCTTTTTTTAATGACTAACCTGGCTATCATTGTTGTTCTTAGCATTACCTTACGACTGTTGGGATTCGAAAGAATTTTGGATGAACAGGGTACTGGGCTGGATATTAATTCAGTATTATTGTTTGCAGCTGTATTCGGATTTGGCGGCTCCTTCATGTCGCTAGCGATGTCAAAATGGACAGCTAAACGTTTTACTGGTGCGCAAGTCATTGAAATGCCGAGAAACGCCCAAGAGCACTGGCTAGTATCCACCGTGCAGCGGCAGGCACAGATTGTGGGTATTGGTATGCCAGAGGTAGCCATTTATGAGGCTCCGGATGTCAATGCTTTTGCCACGGGAATGTCAAAAGATGCCGCACTGGTTGCTGTGAGTACTGGATTATTAAATACTATGAGTCAGGATGAAGCGGAAGCGGTACTGGCCCACGAGGTCAGTCATATCGCAAATGGTGATATGGTCACATTGGCGCTAATACAAGGTGTCGTCAACACATTTGTAATCTTTCTATCACGCGTCATTGGACATACGATAGATCGTGTCGTATTCAAAACTCAAGAAGGCCACGGACCTGCTTTCTGGGTTACCGCCATTATCGCTGAAATTGTTCTGGGTGTTCTGGCTAGTATCATTGTCATGTGGTTTAGCCGTCAACGCGAGTTTCGTGCCGATGCAGGTGGGGCAAGTCTGGCAGGTAAAGGAAAAATGATTGCTGCACTTCGACGATTACAACTAGCGCAGGGGCAGGCCCACTTACCTGATCAGTTAGCTGCTTTTGGTATTTCCGGAAGCAATAATGGATTAACGAGGCTATTTATGTCGCATCCCCCGTTGGAAGAAAGAATCGCGGCACTTGAAGCGCAACAACATGCTGGATTTTGACATTTGATGATAAGAAACGCCATGCGAATCGCATGGCGTTTTATTTTTATACAACTTATTATTTATTATGCTGGGCTTCCGCGGTTATTATTTAAGTATGACACAATCGATATCACACAAAAAATATTCGCAATTCTCAAATACAGTTAAAAAGAAGCATTTCCTTTCCTGCATTAATAATATCTCTTATGAAATTAGTTGCACTGCAAAATAAAAATTAATAAGAAGTTTCTCTCGAAAAATCTTCCCAGATATAAGGTGGATTTACTGAAGGCTTTAATGGCATCCAGAAGGTTGCCACATCCAATGCTCCAACAAGTGTTCGACCTACCGTATGCATGAGCCCCATTGCCAATCCAACGGTAATACCATATATCGGACCATCTTTTTGTCCCGTTAGCACAACATTCTTTGGCAGCTCTACCCACCCAGTAGCCACGTTTGCTATTCCGCTTACAAATCTTTCACCCGAGGCGCTGAAGTTACTACCGGAAGCAATTGCCTGAGACGAGAAAACAAAAGAAATCGCAAGCACCAAAGATAATTTCACAATACTTCCCATCAAACAATCTCCTTTATACAGTTTTTAGAATTTATTAAATTTTTGCCTTGAATGAGAACAAGCAAAAATCCCCTAGCAGTTTACCCTTTCGGAATTAATCATACAAATCAAGCTTAAATATATTGTGATTGATCCCTTTTTATATAACTAACGTTAAATCTCACAGAATAAATTCTTTTATCTTGCAACAGGCTCTCGATTTTGATTAATCGAAGAATTTGGGATTAAATGCTCGTGCATTGCCAAATTTTCTTCAATCTCCTCCAGTGTGCGCCAAGCCGGTCGCAGTTTCTGGTCTGCGGTTAATTGCAATTGATCGCCCATTTCGAAAATGCTGTCCTGAGTGGCGTTTCCATAAGCTGTTAGTACTTGGGCGCGAACAGGTTGTGAGAATTCAACTATCGCAATATAACTATCGCCAGAAGAGGATTTAAATTTACCATCTTCATCCTTCTCATAAACAATTTCACGAAAAACACCTAGTTCCGTGCTAGAACCATTACCGGGCAAATCAACCCCATTACGACGGAGGCGGGCAATATCCCCCCACGGCATGTCGAGCTCATTCGCACTGGCTCGTAGTTCATCCACGGCATCGCGCAAAGCCGATACGGCCAATGACTTGTCAGCCAGGCCGCGAGGCGATATAAGTGGTTCTGACGGAGTAAATGGTTGTGCGTAAAAAAGATCGCCAAGCAATTGCTCAGGGAGGAACACATAATTCGCGTCAGCTTCGATAGTTTTGGTAATGGTTCGTTCAGCCCATTTTTCGAACCAAACGCTAAAAAGCAATGCGCCACGGCTTTCCGCCAGATACTGCCGATCCCAATGATTGAGCACATCGGCGGCCTGTTGTAATGACGACTCACCACTCGTATGTGCAGATGCCATCAGATCATCGAGCAATTGATCGGCTACCAGTGCGCGCGTAGAATGCTTGGCAGTAATCAATTCTGCATAACTCATGCGCTGATGTGCATTCAGCATCTGTAATCCCCGCAGTTCACGGTTATTGGTTACATCCGCTGCAAGGTTGGAGGGATAGTTATTTTTGTCGAGAAAAGGCATAGTCATGTACCAGGGTGCACCATTGCTATTTTGTACCCAGCCTGATGCGGGATTGATTGATTTCGGCAGATTGTGGTAGCTGTGTGTTTCCGTCCAGATCAGACGTGAATCATCCCCGGTTACGGGTTTGCGCCAGAAAGCTGTATCCCCAAAGTTTCGAACCGGAATAATACCATTGAAGGACAGCATTATATGTTTGTCTACATCCGCATAAATCACATTGAACAGAGGTAAATGGCCGCCTTGTAAAATTTTTTGAAATGCATCTAAATTAGCAGCATTCCCCATTTCCCACCATTGTCGGTTCATATTGGCCAGTAGCGGTGTTTCCAGTAATGCCAAGCGTACCGCTAAGATTTGTCCTGCATGTTCAATTATCGGTCCTTGTCGAGCTCTTCGAATTAAGAAGGCTTCGCTTGCTACATTATCATCCGACTGACGAATCTGAATAGTTTCAGTAGTAACAGAAAAGCTTTGCTTTACTCCATCTAGCCAATAGCCATCATCAAGCACATCACCGGTTAATTTCATATGATAAAGATCACATCCATCCATGGGGTTGACAGTGTGCGTCCAGCCCAGATAATCGTTAAATGCAATTTGCAATACCGGAGAACCCACTAAAGCCGCACCATAAAGATTCACCTGTGGCAACACGATATGAGCTTCATAGAATGTTTCCAATCCTCCCCAATCGAGATGTGGATTAACCAATAGCATGGTATTTCCACTGCCCGAATAATTAGCACCCAGTGCCCAACCATTTGAAGCAGCCGGTTGATCAGAAAAATCAAAGCCAGGCAACACTGCGCCACATTCCGATATGCCGGCAATAAAGACGGTCATTACTCGCGTGGTATGGGCAATCACATCTTGTGGAGTCACCGGCAGTATGGCTTTTACGGTATCGGAAATTAACTCAGGGTGCTGTCGTGCGAAATCATTGATGCCGGTAGAGAATGCTATCAGGTTTCTCTTAAAATCAGTATCTTGCTGCTCATGCCATTGTTCGGCTAAACTCGGAATGCCGAGTAATCGGGTGGAGCGGTCAGCAGCCAGGTAATTCTCGCCAAAAAATTCAGCGCCCCGTCCGCGTGCAATAGCATAAAGTTTAAGCAGTAAATCAGCATGACTTCTCATTTGTGCCCAGCCAAAAGCATAAAAGGCATCGTTATCTTGTCGGGCAACAATATGCGGAATACCCCAGGTATCCCACAAAATCTCCGCACCATCATGAATCTTTGCAGGTGGCTGAGCAGGTTGACAGGCACCGAGAAGTAGAGCGGTCAGTAGCATGATGTACCGTAATAAGTACAACCGAAATCGGTTTTTCATGTTGGATTCCTCAATTCCGACGATGTAATAAGTCCCGTTAAAACAACCGAAGACATAAAAACATTGGCGATTTATTGTGCAACAGCGTATTCCGCGCGCAAAGCTTTCTTGTCAATCTTACCGACACTGGTTTTAATGATATTTTCAACTTGCTTGAATTGAGTAAGTAACGCATGCTTTGGAATTGATCCGCGGTCGACAAACAAACGCACCTGTTCTTGTGCAGCCGATTCTTTAAACAGATTATTATCTACGATCAGTAATGCCAACGGACATTCTCCCCAACGCTTGTCCGGAACACCGATAACTGCCACTTCCTTGACACCGATGACTTGAGTGAGGGCATTTTCCAACTCCAGTGATGATACCCATTCACCAGCGACTTTAATGACATCTTTCAGACGATCAGTAATGTACAGATAACCATTGGAATCCATGGTGCCGATATCCTGTGTATGCAGATAATCGCCACGCCAGAGTGCCGCACTGGCTTCAGTATTATCGAGATACCCGTGCGTTAACCACGGCGCGCGTGCAACAATCTCTCCGCTGCTTTGACCATCATGTGCTTGTGACTGCATTACTTCATCGACGATCTGCAGATCCACCAAGGGTATTGCACGCCCGGCACAGCATAATTTTGCCAATGTATCATCTGTCATCGGATCTTGTGCAGTAGCATTTAATTGCGCCAACGTAAGTATAGGTGCTGTTTCGGATAAACCATACCCGGCAAAGCAATCGATCCCCATTTCCAATGCCTGTCTGGCCAGTACCTGGGGCAATGCCGATCCACCAATAACGACTTTCCAGCCGCGAAGATCCACTCCGGCTGCTTGTGCCGCGGTCAGCATCATTTTCAATAAGGTTGGTACACAGTGCGAACATGTAACCTGTTCTTCACGAATTAATCGCAGCAACATATCGGGTGCGTACCGTCCTGGGTAAACTTGCTTTATACCAAGCAATGTAACGATGTAAGGAATGCCCCAGGCATGCACATGAAACATCGGTGTCAGTGGCATATAAACATCTTCGGAATGAAAACGTTGCTGTGCTGCCGGTGCAGTTAAGGCCATACCTGCTGCTAGGGTATGCAATACTAATTGCCTGTGCGTGTAATAAACACCTTTAGGCACACCAGTCGTTCCTGTGGTATAGAAAGTTGTCGCCCGGGTGTTTTCATCAAAATCACTAAAATTAAAGCCGTCTTTTTGATCTGCCAGCCAGCATTCATATTCATTATCAAATTGCAAAATGCTTTGTGGTACTGCTGTTTTATCCGCCATGACAATATACTTTTGTATTCCAGGCAATTCTGCATGAATACTCTCGATAATCGGAATGAAATCCGCATGCAGCAGCAACATCGAGGCGCGGGAATGATTCAAGGTATAGGCAATCTGTGTCGGTGTCAGTTTAGTATTGACTGTCATCAATGTCGCACCATACATTGGTATCGCGAAATAGCATTCGAGATAGCGATGACTATCATGATCCATAACTGCAATTACATCGTTCTGCTGCAAACCATATGCGGCCAATGCGGCACCGAACCGTCCAATGCGATCATATACCTGACGGTAACTCAAGCGTAATTGATCGCGATAAACAATTTCCTGATTGGCTGCATTCGCTAGTGGTGTATGCCAAAGTTGTTTCAGTAACAGTGGGTATGATGTCATATTTGTTTTAGCGCATAACCATTAGGAGGATTGTGTCTCCTATGAGAATGCTTGATGTTGTGTACTTATCTTTCAACCGGCTTTCAATCCGGATAACTAAAAGGATTCGGATTGATCATTTTTGAGCGCGCGCCAAGCGTTTCCTTTGCCAGATAATAACACCTGTTACTGAAAGCATGGCAACGAGTAATCCCAGCACCGAGATTATGATGCGTCCGGGCAGGCCAAGGATCCGTCCGGAGTGTAACGGAAATTGAGCGTCCAGGAAGATATCGCCTGCGCTCCCGGTTCCAGGTATTTTTTCTCCCAATAAAGAGCCATCCTGGCCGTCGAAATAAAGCCAGGGATTACCAAGGCCAAACTCTGCATGATCTTGTCCCGGTTCATGAAATGTAACACCATAAATACCATATTCCGGATCATAAAACATGCCTCCTAATGGAATGCTCCAATTCCTTTTTTGCGATTCCGCATGGGCTAGTTCGATGATTTCGCTGCGAGCAATCATGGGTTCGATAGGTTCATCATGTGGATTAGGAGTACGTATTGCAAAGGGATCGGGGGTAAGGGTGGAAAAGATTGAGACGATGGGTCGGGAGATTTCCAATTTAAGATTCATCGAGACTGCTGTCACGGCAAGTATCAATAATAGCCCCCATAGCCATACCCCGCCGGAACGGTGTAGATCAAAATTCAACTTATAACTGCCTTGTCGCCAGCGAAAAGCAAATGATTTCCGCCAGACTTCAAAATTGGGAAATGAAATCCATAGTGCAATGAAGCAATCGATGGACCACACAATTGCCAAAATGCCCATTAATACAATGCCTAATTCAATATCAAAAGCATCCGGAATGTGCATGCTATAGTGCAGTTTATACAGAAAGGGAATGAAGTTCTCGCGGGTGAGCGAGATTTCGCCCCACATACGGGAGCCACGTAGTTCTCCACTCACAGGATCCAGTGCGATTTGATTGAATCCCAAATCAAATGCCTTGCCTGTACTCGGATCTATGCGTCCTTTCACGCCCAGTCCCAGGTTTTCATCAGGCTCGATAGTTAGCGGTAGCCAGGTGATGAGTATTCTGGGATCAGCTGCTTCAAGTTGATCCGCAAGGATGGTCGGAGGCAGCGGATCCCCCTGGCTTTGTCTGTCGAATAATTGCGGATTTAACCATTCATCGAGTTCATGATCCCATGAAATGATTGCGCCGGTCAGGCCCGAGATAAAGAGGAAGACAGCTAAAAAAAGACCAGCCCAGCGATGTAATAGCGTTAGAATCTGACGATTTACTCTGGATTTTCCGGATTGTTTTTCTTGCTGCTCAATTGCAGCCGGTATTGCAGATTCAATATATTTTTTCATAATGTTAAGCTACGCCATGGGCGGTTATCAGCGGTGAGACGATTGCTTCAGATTCGGTTTTTGATGACTGCGCATCAACCTGAGTCAAACGACCGTTTTCCATGCGGATAAGGTGATCGGCCAAGTGAAAATAACGATCATCGTGGGAAATGACTAGTACTGTTTTACCCATTGCACGTAATTCGGGAAGCAATTCATGATAGAAGATTTCCTTAAAAACAGGATCCTGATCAGCGGCCCATTCATCGAATACCAGAAATGGCCGATTCTCAAGATAAGTGATCGCAAGAGCCAAGCGTTTGCGCTGTCCTTGCGATAACGTAAGCGTAGTAAAGGCACCATTCTGGACTTTTACTTTATGCTGTAAGTGCAATTTCGTTAAAAGCTCGTTCCCCTTTTTATCCAGATCATTTTCATGCCTGTCTTCAAGTAATCGATCAAAAAGATGGAAATCGGAAAAAATTGTCGAAAAGAATTGCCTGTAATAATCACGATTCACATCATCGATAGTTACGCCATTAAGAATAACTTTTCCTTCTTCCGGAGGATAGAGGCCTACCAGCAATTTTGCTAAAGTTGTTTTGCCGCTGCCATTACCTCCAACCAGGAAAGTAATTTCTCCAGGATGAAATTGTAAATCTATTGGGCCTAGCGTAAACATTTCATCTTTCTGTTCATGATAATAGCGATGTAATACATTTTCCAGCTTGATGGATTGCAATGGCGGCAATTCAACTTTATGGGTTTGCGATTCGGAAGAAGACATGGAGCGCGTAATTTCATCGATGCGTTCAGCCGAAACCTGTGCCAGATTTGCGCGGGGAATATTCAATAACAGAGCTTCAAGCGGTCCCAACATATAAACAAATACCAACGCATATCCCGTCATGATCAATGTTCGATCGGGAACATCGCCCACTAGCATGAATAACACCATGCCAATAAATGCATAAATCAGAAAATTCCCCCAGCCTGCTGAAGCTACAAAAATGGACATGCCGAGCGTCCGTTCTTTACGCACTTTCTCAATTGATTGCCCGAGCACATCATTATAAAAAGCAGCGCGCTTGTCTCGATTGAGACGTAATTCCTTTGCACCGTCCGTGAGTGAACGAAAATAAGCAAATAAGTTATCCTGTTCCTCAGCAGCAATATCCAGGTGTCGTATGGCGCGAAGATGGGCAAGATGATATCCAAGCGAGCCAAATCCGATGACAAGGAGCGCTAATAAGAAAACCTGCCATGACAGAAAAGCCATGTAAACCAAGCAGCCGGCAACTACAACAGCATTTGTCAGAATTACCGGGAAACTAACGAAAAATTCGGCTACACGGGTGCAATGTTCGGAAAGTGCGGATTGTATGCGCGCTGCGCCCAGTAATTCGAGTTGTCGGTAATCAGCGACAATCACCCGTTTTGCAATAAAGCCGCGAAGCTCGGCGTGCGCGCGTTGTCCTAGCCGTTCAAATAAAATGGCGGCTACCACATAACTCACCATGACGCAGAATGCTGTTGCTGCGAATATGAGTGCCATTTTTCCGTTATCCGATTCGGCGGTTGTCAGTGCGGCGCTGATTTGTGCAAGCAGCAGAACACTACAAATTCCATGCACTATGCTGGCAATTGACGCGCTTAAAAGTAAAGGTTTGGATTGTTTAATAAGATACTTCAACATGATTTATCCATTTCGGAAAAGATATCAATAGTGACGAATGATGAAAGCAAATATTTACTTTCCTGAGCTGACGCAGGCAGTAATTTTAAGTAGTTAAACGATTAACTGAAGAAGTATTTGTGGGCGGTCATTTCTCGCTATTTGTCAGTGGCAGAGCCATTCTCCAATTTTATTGAATTGCCCTGAAAGATGAGTGGAATAGTTATCAAAAAGTAAAAATAATAAATAATAATACTTCTCATTCGTCTTCAAAAATAGATAAAGAAATTACAAAAATAATCTCTCATTGGAAATGAATGAAGCAGTTTCAATTAAATGATCAGCCTGGTGAATTATTGATGGAAGAACGGATACTTCCGGTTCGCTTGGTATCTCGTCCGAATCAAATTTGCTATGGCGTCACTTATGAAGATAAAACTTTACGTGTGAAAGAAAATGAAAACGGGAGAGAAACGGTCTGGCATTTATATAAACAATCTGACCAATTAAACTTGGAATGGGCAGATTATTCTCATGAATATCCTGAAGCGACCGAATTATTGGCAGCAATAGAAGCTTCGGTAGTGAACTATCCGCATCAGAAAAAACTATCTCTATTGATTCCAAACGATCATCTCAACGAGCTTTTTGATTCAGGTGTCTTGATTAAGGATGCGAATAATCAGGTTTTTGTTTATGTGGATATTTTTTGGCAGCAAGCCAGAGTATGGCGCCCTTCGACGCCTGTTCAGATTTTTCCCATTCACTATGTCGTAAGTCATGGACGGAGTCATCCGCTACGTCGCCCAAAACCCATCGGTAAAGTTTATCAACGGTATATTTCGTGGCTGGGCCGTACCTTGATTTTTCGGACAATTGATTCGGTAACTGATCTGATCTGTTTCAATCGCTGGATGAATGATCCAGTCGTGGCAGAGTTCTGGCAGGAAGAAGGGGATTTATCCAAACATCGTGCTTATCTTGCTGCTATCGAAGCTGATCCGCATGTAATGGGTTTGATGGGCTGCTTTGACGATGAGCCATTCGGTTATTTCGAAATTTATTGGGCCAAGGAAGACCGGATTTCGCCCTATTACGATGTCAATGATTTTGATCGTGGCTGGCACGTATTGATCGGAGAGCCCCAAATGCGTGGCAAGCCTTTTGTTACAGCCTGGCTACCGTCCATTTCGCATTATTTGTTTCTTGATGATGATAGAACACAACGTCTTGTGATCGAGCCGCGCATTGATAACCATAAGATGATACGAAATCTAGCGCAGTGCGGCTATGCAAATATCAAGGAATTCGATTTTCCTCACAAGCGCGCGATGCTTGGCATGTTGTCACGGGAACATTTTTTTGCTGAACAACTATGGGTGCCGCGTCGCATTTCGTTACCCCAGTCTGTCGCATTATCTTAAGGATCTCATGATGAAAATTTTTGATTTGATCGGTATTGGTTTTGGCCCATCCAACATAGCGCTTGCTATAACGCTCGAAGAGAAAAAACAGGCTGGTTATCCCACCGAGTCCTTTTTTATTGAGAAGCAGCCTAGTTTTGCATGGCATGCCAACATGATGCTGGATAACGCACACATGCAGGTTTCTTTTCTTAAAGACTTGGCCACGATGCGCAATCCGGCCAGTCATTTCACATTTATCAATTACTTACACGAGAAAAGTCGATTGCAGGATTTTATTAATCTGAAAACTTTCTTCCCGAGTCGTCGTGAGTTTAATGATTATCTCGCGTGGGCCGCGGGGCATTTTGATCACTGTTGCGCATATGGTGAAGAGGTGATTGAAGTGTTACCGGAAAAATTCAGCGATGAGATTTCATTGTTGCGAGTCCGGTCCAGAGACAAAAGACAAATTGTTCATGAACGATTAACACGAAGCCTGGTGATCAGCATTGGCGGTCAACCCAGGATTCCGGAAAGTTTTGCACAAATAAAAGATGATCCGAGGGTTTTTCATTCAAATGATTATTTGAAACAAATTAAACAGCATGCGCAGGCCAGGAAAATTGCTGTAGTGGGCGCAGGGCAGAGCGCATCAGAAATTTTTATGGATTTGCATCATCGTTCTGATGCCACGCAAATTGATCTGATTATGCGCGCCCGCTCAATCAAGCCATCGGATGATAGTCCATTCGTCAATGAAATTTTTAATACCGATTTTACCGATTTTGTTTTTAACACCCCGGAGCAAGAGCGGGGAAGAATTCTAGGTGAATTTTGGCACACCAATTATGCGGCACCCGATCTGGTTCTGATCGAACAAATTTATAACGTGTTTTATCAGCAGAAAGTAGCTGATATAAAGCGGCATCGTTTTTTACGGCGTCATGTAGTCAGAAAAGCAATCGCTCAATCAGATGAGATTCAATTCACTCTCCATGACTTGAATGACGATCGTGAGAAAACCTCAACTTATGACGCGGTGGTATTGGCAACAGGGTATCACCGCGATCATTACAAATCATTGCTTGCGCCGCTCATGCCTTATTTGAAGGATTGCTCTGTTAACCGCCAATACCGGATAAACAGCGCACCATCGTTTAAGCCGGCAATTTTTCTTCAAGGTGCTTGTGAGAACAGTCATGGCTTAAGCGATACCTTGCTGTCAGTAACTGCAGTGCGTACCGATGAAATAGCACAAGAATTGATGAATGTCATCAATCAATCAAACAGTGCTCAACCTCAGCGTACAGTAACTTCCGCATTGGCTTAGTTAGTGTATAAAAAATAAATAGCTAATTTTTTGTGAAATTTAAGATGAAACCTCAGAACAATATTAAAATTATTTCGAAATATGCATTCATGTTTTTTGCCTCGCAGTTGATGATCTTTTCATTACCTATTGACAGTCATGCACAATCCAAACAAGGGTCTTCAGCGCAATCTGCTACATCAAGCAGTCCGCAACCAGCATCTGTACCTAAAGCAGAATCGGAAAAAACCGATCCCCCCGTCTTTCCTATGGTTACAGTCGAAGGAAAGGCCGCTGATGAAGTTGCCGGTTATGTAGCCAAGCGTAGCATCACCGCAACAAAGACGGATACGCCGATTCTGGAGATCCCACAATCAATTTCCGTGGTAACACGCCATGAAATGGATATGCGAAGTGTACAGAATTTTACCGAAGCCTTACGCTATGTCCCTGGTGTTACTGTTGATCAGTTTGGGTTTGATGGCCGTGGTTTTGAATATATATTGATGCGTGGCTTCAACGGCAATCCGAATGCAAATTTTCGTGATGGTCTGAGTAATGCAGCGCAAGGGTTATTTTTTAATTCTTTTATCACGGAGACCTATGGCCTAGAGCGAGTTGATGTGCTGCGCGGTCCCTCTTCAGTCATGTTTGGCCGTGGTGATGCCGGTGGTATTGTCAACCGTGTTACTAAAAGGCCCAATGCTAACCCAGTACGTGAAATCGAGTTTCAGTACGGTAACTTTGATCGTAAGCGGATTGCGGCTGATGTAGGTGCTGTCAGTAAGGATGGAACTATAATGTTTCGATTAGTCACGACGGCGCTAGAGACAGGCACGCAAGTCAGGTATCCCAACACCGGCGGCGAACGTGCGCAGATTGAGCGCTTTTACATTGCGCCATCAATAACCTGGCGTCCTACAAATGCCACATCCATTACATTGATGGGTGACATACTGCAAAATCGTAGTGGCTCATCGCCATTTTATATTGCTGCACCCGATGGTAGTTTCTCAAATGTACTGCAAAGCGATCCGAAATTTTCACGATACAATACCAACCAAGCGTCGTTCAGTTATCAAATTGAACATCATTTCAATGAAGCTTTTACTGCGCGCCAAAATTTTCGCTATACACAGCAAACCGGAAATTTCCAGGATTTGTTTTCGAACGGATTCCTTACGGCCGATCGACCTACATTCGCCGACAGGGGTACTTATGCTACCAACGAAAGGTTAAGTCAGATTGTTCTTGATACGCATTTGCAAGGCAAGCTTGATACCGGCCCGTTTAATCATACGGTATTGTTAGGGGCGGATTGGAATCAGACTAATGCTTCTCTTAAATATTTTGAAGGTTACAATAATGGTTTCGTTCCACCTGGCATTGATCTTTTGAATCCTGTGTATGGTGTGCCGATTCCAAGGCCGGATGTGCTTGGGATAAATGCAAAACAACGAATTGATCAACTGGGTTTTTATATTCAAGATCAAATACGGTACAACGAAAATTGGATTCTGACACTGAGTGGGCGGTATGACAGAATTCATTCTAAAGATAATGATTTGTTGAGTGTTTCAACAACCCGGGTCAAAGATAGCGCATTTACCGGACGGGCGGGCTTGACCTATCTGTTTTCGAATGGCATTGCGCCTTATTTCAGTTATTCACAATCCTTCCTGCCGCAAGCCGGTTTTGATTCAAATAATAAACCTTTTGATCCCACACGCGGTGAACAATTTGAGGCGGGCATCAAATACCAGCCTGTGGGAGGAAGAAGTTTATACACGGCTGCATTTTTTGATCTCTCCAAAACCAATGTATTATCGCGGGATCCAACCGATGAAACGGGTTTTCGCTTTATGCAATTGGGTGAAGTACGGTCGCGCGGCGTCGAGCTGGAAGCGCGCGCGGAATTATTGCGAGGCCTGAATATGATCGGTTCTTTTACTTATCATGATGTGGAAAATGTCAAGGATACTGACTTCAGAGGTAAGAGGCCCGTGCAAGTGCCAACGACTATGACATCCGGGTGGCTGGATTATTCTTTCGGAGCATTGGGTATTGATTGGTTGCGGGGCTTTGGGTTGGGAGGTGGTGTTCGGTATATCGGTAGGGTATTTAATGAAGAGGATAATATAAGCACTACACCATCCTTTACATTATTTGATGCCACGCTACGCTATGAAAGAGGACCCATGCTTTTTACCGTCAATGCCAGCAATATCTTTAATAATAAATATATTGCTTCGACATTCTTCGGCAGGCACTATCTAGGTACCGAGCGCACGGTGATCGGTACGTTGGCTTTCAGATTCTAGATACATTCGCTGGATTCGTATTCATAATCCCCTTCTTTGGAGAATAATCATGCCACTTGATGAGGATTTGGCGGCATTTCTTGAGCTTGTCCAGAAAAGCGTAATTTGCGGGGAAACAACCCCGATGCATTTACTGACGCCAGAAAAAGCACGATTGGATTACGATCTTTCAACTCAAATACTGGATGTTTCCGGACCGGCCGTTGCGAGCGTGACGGAAATTTCTATTTTGTGTCGTGATGGAGGATTAATTAATGCGCGACTATATAAACCAATCGAGTTCGCGCAAGTTACAGTTCCTCGCCCGGTGTTACTCTATTTTCACGGAGGAGGGTACTGCATCGGCGGACTTGAATCGCACGATTCGCTATGCCGGTCTTTGGCAGCATTGACTCCGTGTTATGTACTGAATGTGGCTTATCGCTTGGCGCCAGAATATCGTTTTCCTACGGCAGTACAGGATGCACAGGATGCCTATCGATGGGTGGTATCAACCGGTGCCGAATATTCTTTGGATCCAAGCCGGTTGGCAGTGGGTGGTGATAGTGTCGGCGGAACTTTGGCCACTGGATTGACAATTACCGCTCGTGAAGAAATGTGGCCACAACCGGTGTGTCAGATATTGCTTTATCCGTGTACAAGTGCTTGGCAGGATACCGAATCTCATCGGCGTTTTGCACAAGGGTATTTGCTTGAAGAAAAAACGTTGCAATGGATGTTTATGAATTATCTTCGCGACAAACCTGATCGAACTGATTGGCGTTTTGCACCGCTCCAGACAGATAATTTATGCAATCTTGCTCCGGCATTTCTGCTTCTTGCAGAATTCGATCCTTTGCTGGACGAAGGAATCGAATATGCTGATAAAATGAAAGCTGCAGGTGTTTCTACCCGTGTCAAAATTTATCCTGGAATGATTCACGATTTCGCCCGCCTGGGAAACATTGTGAATGAGGCCCATCAAGTGCGAAAAGATATTGCGGATGTTCTCGCGAGTACATTCTATTCGAACTAGAAATAAAACTGATGAAGAAGCATATTTTCTATTTAAAGATTGGATTAATCTAAGTGATCGGGGTATTTATTCGTTTGGCATTATTTCTTATCTTGACGGGGTGTAATATTTTACCCCAGCGAGACCAGCACGAAGTAGGGGCGAAGCTTCCGCATCAATGGAGTGAGGGACAGCCGGAGATCAGCCAGCCGATCCCTGAACAATGGGTGGAAGTTTTTGAAGATTTGCAACTGCGGGATTTGATTAAAGCCGCTCTGGCCAATAATTATGAACTGAAGGCGGCTGCGGCACGAGTGGATGCGGCGATTGCGCAGGCCCGGATTGATGGATCTGGGCGTTGGCCGCAAATATTCTTTAGTGCCGATCACCAACAAGTGCAGATACGTGAGGCGGGTTTTGGTTCATCGAGATTTGGTGTGTTTGAAGCATTGTTTGGTGTTAGCTGGGAAGTGGATGTATGGGGGCGGATACGTGATTTCCAGCAAGCGGCGATGTCGGAAGCCGATGCCACCCATACCGATTTTTATGGCGCACGACTGTCCTTGGCAGCGCGAGTGGCACAAAGCTATTTTGAATTGATTGAAGCGAAGCTGCAGGCGGCAGTGGTCGAGCAATCGATCAAAGACCGTACCATCATCGCCGATCTGGTACGTGGGCGCTTCCAGCGCGGCTTGGTGCGCGGATTGGATCTGCGTTTGGCACTGACTGATCTGGCTAGTGCGGAAGCGGAACTGAAGATAACTCGTAACCGGATTCAAGCCACTGCGCGCCGTTTGGAAATTTTGCTGGGCCGTTATCCGGAAGGAGACGAGCTGCAAGCAACTGCTTTGCCTTCTTTGCCGGGTGTGATTGCAGCGGGACTGCCCGCCGAACTACTGGAACGCAGACCCGATGTGACTGCTGCTTTCAGCCGTCTGCAAGCAGCCGATTTTCGTGCCTCAAGCTCAAGGAAGTTGCGCTTGCCACGCATTACACTTACTGCGGCAGGCGGCACACGCAGTGCGGATCTAACTGAACTGGTTGACCCCAGATCAGTAGCTTGGAACATGTTTGCAGGGCTTATGCAACCCTTGTTTACAGGCGGGCGAATCGAAGGTGAGATCTTCCGTAATCAAGCACGTGCGGAGGAAGCTTTGAATCTGTATAAAAATACTGCACTCAATGCTTTTCGTGAAGTAGAACAGGCTCTGGCAGCTGAAGAATGGTTGCGGGAGCAAGAAATCTCGCTCAGAAAGGCCGTCGAGCAAACCGAAGCGAGCCAAAAACTGGCGGTTTATTCCTACCGCAATGGCCTGATTCAAATTCTCACATTGCTTGACAGCTACCGCAGCACGCTCGATGCGCAAAGCGCGCATTTGTCGGTTACCCGTCAATTACTGAGCAACCGTATCAATCTATACTTGGCATTAGGTGGAAATGTATAAAAGGCATGATACGGTGATCGTACGTCGCAATTCTATGACTACCGGTGTATGAAGACACGCAGCCAATTATTCATCGCACTTTTGCTTGCGCTTGCAGGCGTATTGATTGCCATTGCTATTGTCAGCTTTCCTCCTCAAGTCGACCAGCAGGAAAATATTGTTAAACCGCCACCGGTGCAGTTTATTAAGGTAAAACCGCAACGATTACGCATGGACGTGCGTTCACAAGGTCGCGTAATGGCGCAAACTGAAATAGATCTGGTGACGGGTGTTTCGGGTAATATCATTAAGGTTTCACCGGTATTTGTCAGTGGCGGATTTTTTAGCAAGGGCGATTTGCTGGTGGCAGTCGATCCGGCGGAATATGACTTGCGCGTGGCCCAAGCGCAAGCCAGAGTGATGGAAGCGCAATATCAGTTAACACGGGAAGAGGCCGAAGCGGAGCAAGCCCATGACGAGTGGCAACAGCTGGGGCAGGGGGATCCGAATCCGCTGAGCTTGAGGATTCCGCAACTGAAGGAAAAGAAAGCTAAGCTTGCGGCTGAGCAAGAAGAACTGAGAAATGCCCGTCTGTTACGCCAGCGTACAGACATAAAAGCGCCTTTCAATGGACGGGTGCGCAGCAAGGAAATCGGGTTAGGGCAATATATTGATGATGGCACCCTATTGGGCAGGATTTATAGCAGTGATATCGTTGAAGTGCGATTGCCTATCAGTACGCACGAATTGGTTTTTATTGATTTCCTTGACTTGCCTCAGCACCAACAATCCGCACAGCCGGCAATTGTGAAATTGACGGCTAATTATCAAGGGCAACAGCAAATTTGGACAGGGAAGATTGTACGCAGCGAAGGTGTTGTTGATCAAGACACCGGAATGATCATCATCATTGCACAAGTCACTGATCCTTTTAGGTTGGCAGTCAAGAAAAATCAATCTGCCGGAGAAACATCACTCACTCCCATTTTGCCGGTGGGTTTATTTGTAGAAGCAATTATCGAAGGACGCTGGTTTGATGATTTAGTCGTTATACCTGCCAATGCATTGTACAAAGAACAACGTGTTGCGATCATTGATTCCGGGAATCGATTGCGCTTCCGCAGTGTGGAGGTATTCAGGCGGCAACGGGAACAGGTGATCATCAAAGCCGGATTAAATGAAGGTGAGCGAGTACTGACGACCGGGCTTCATCATCCGGTTGAAGGAATGGAAGTCGTACCCACTGAGTTTATTCCATGAAATTGATCGTCTGGTTTGCCAAGAATCCGATTGCCGCCAATTTTCTGATGCTGATCATTATCGCAGGCGGTGTGCTGGGTTTAACGATTTCTAAACGATATACGGTTCCTCCCGCACCTCAGAATCAATTGAAGATAGAAATTGTTTATCCAGGTGCGAGTCCTGCAGAAGTGGAACAAGCATTATGCATTCCGATTGAAGCAGCTATCCATGATTTGGAGGGTATTCGATATATCAACTCGGTTGCCGATCAAGGTGAATGCGAAGTAATCGTAGAGTTTGATCCGGAGATTGACGCTGCACGATTCCAGGCAAATGTACAGGCCAGGATAGATCGTATTACAGTTTTTCCGAGAGGTGCTGAAAAGCTAAAAATTCAGGAATTAAATGCTGCTGACATGAATGCAGTAATAATCATGGTGCATGGGGAAGTCGATGCACATACTTTGATGCGTCAACGCGATCAATTGCAACTCATGCTAAGCAAACATCCGGATATCGGAAGGATATTTCCCTGGCCCGAGATTCCTTATGAAATTTCGATTGAAATTACGGAATCCGATTTGCGCCGCTATCGATTGAGTTTTGAAGAAATCGCTGAAGTTATCCAGGGCGCTTCCAATAATATCCCGGCAGGAGAGCTTAAAAAATCGGATGGTAAATTATTACTCAGGAGTAAGAGCCAGGCGATGACCGTGGCTGATTATGCTGCGATTAATCTGCGATCCGATCAGAATGGTATGCGTTTGCTGCTGGGGGATATTGCGCAGATTCGGGAAACTGTCAATGAAAGAGATGTTTTAGCGAGGATCGACGGCAAGACAGCCATGCCGATACACGTCATGTCAAAAGACCGGATTACGACAACAGTGGAAGCGGTTAATGAGGTTATTGCAGCATTCCGTCCCGGATTGCCTGATGGTGTCGGTATTTCAACTTGGGATGATTGGTCGAAATACTATAAACAAAACATGTCAATGCTGATGGATTCGGCTTTATTCGGATTTTGTTTGATCTTTCTGATATTGGCATTAACCTTGCGATTTCATCTCGCGCTGTGGGTAAGCAGCGGGATTCTGATATCAATCATGGGTACCCTTTGGGTGATGCCAATGCTGGGAATTTCATTGAATGCCTATTCAATCGCGGCATTGATCCTGGTATTGGGCATTGTGGTGGATGACGCTATAGTAATAGGTGAAAATATTTACACGCACCAACAACAAGGATTTGTCGGTTTAACTGCGGCGATCAATGGAACCTTGGAGGTTGCTCCCTTGGTTATCATTATGGTGTTGTCGACGATGATTGCTTTTATCCCGGGTATTTTTCTGCCCGGGCTGAGTGGTCATTTGATGTATAACGTATCAGCCGTAGTTATTTTAACGCTGATGTTTTCTTTGTTGGAAGCGTTACTGATACTGCCTTCTCATTTGGCGGCATACCATAACCCGGCTGCCGGGCACGCTCAGACTGATTTGAGAACTTTTTTTAACGCGCTCCAAAGAAAAGTTGATGCAGGATTGTACTGGTTAATTAACAGTCTATATATTCCGACCCTTGAAATCCTGTTGCGTTTTCGCTACATCACATTATCAGCATTCGCCATTGTTCTGTTGATTGCTGTTGCGCTGGTTTCTTCCGGACGTGTTCAGAGCGTTATGGATATGCCGGTAAACGATTATTACATATTCGCGGTTCTTGAGCTGGTACCGGGCACTCCGTTTGAAGTGGTCAATCATGAAATGATGCGGCTGGAACAAATAGCCAATGAAATCCGGCTTGAATTAAACGCGGAGCTTGGAATCGATGCGACGACTCCCTTGAAAGACAGTTTTCAGCATATCGTGACAGTGATTAATGACAATGCCGGTTATGTAGATATTGAAATAGCTATTGATGAGCGTATTCGTTCTCGGATGGATAGTATCAAACAAAAATGGCAGGAGCGTTTTGGCGAACCTGCGGCTGATGGAACTTTAACGATACAGACTTTCTGGCCACGGAATCTTGGAATGCCTGCAACTCGGTCGGCAAGTGCAATTGAGTTAAAATTGATTGCTCCAGATACTGCAACCCAAAGTGCTGCTAGTGAGATACTGAAAGCCAGACTTTCTTCCTATGCCGGGGTTCATAGTGTAACGGGTTCTATGCAAAACGGAAAGCCTGAATTGAATCTCAGACTAAAACCTGAAGCTGCACTTCACGGCTTAACCATGAGAGATCTGGGGGAGCAGGTGCGTAACGGTTTTCTGGGGCTTGAGGTACAACGATTTTTTCTTGATCGCGATGAAGTTCGGGTTATGCTGCGCTTTCCTTCGGAGCATCGTCGTTCTCGGGAAGATTTGAATCGCATGCCGATAAAACTGGTTAATGGGAATACCGTTCCGTTTTTTACTGTTGCAGAGGCGGAATACACGCCGGGTTTTGTTAGTATCACCCGTGAGAATCGTGAGCGAATACAACGCATTAACGCAGAAGTATATAAAGAGAAAGTGAGTGTTGAAGCTATTCTTGCTGATTTGCGTACGAATGAGATTCCCAAGCTGGAAGCACAATACCCAGGACTTAAAATTGAACCAGGTCAATCCCGGCAGAAGCAAGAAGAAACGATGTCAGCGTTGTGGGGTTACGGCGCATTAGCAATACTCGGAATTTATGCAATTCTGGCGGTGCCGTTGCGCTCTTATGCACAGCCGCTAATAATCATGCTGGCAATTCCATTCGGTTTCATCGGCGCAGTTTTGGGCCATTTGCTTTTAAATATACCGCTATCGTTGGAATCTTATGTCGCGTTGTTTGCGGTTGGAGGAATAGTTATCAATGATAGTTTGATATTGGTTGCAAAAATCAATGAGGTTTCACAAAAGGATACATCCGCTTATGGCGCTGTGATCTCTGCCGGCAAAGCACGTTTTCGCGCGGTGTTTCTCATGACTACGACTACTTTTGCGGGGTTGTTGCCGCTGATTAATGCGCAAAGCTCAGATGCGGAAAAGATAATGCCGATGGCAGTCACCCTTGCATTTGGCATATTGTTCTCGTTTTTGGTTACTTTATTTTTGATACCGACCGCTTGTGCTATTTTAAAAGAAATATCTTATCAGAAGCTTATGCATAAAGTGCCCGGATAGATTCTGCAGATGCAATCTTTATGATTATTCTGGAAAGATACTAAATTAATGGTTAAACAGATAGCTTTGGAAATATTTTCCTTGTGAAATAATACAAAATAGCTAGGAGAAATCTTGCGTAGATTTATTTCCCTGATCCATCGTTATGTGGGTTTGATCATGGCGATTTTTCTGCTGATTGCCGGGCTGACGGGAGCAATATTAGCTTGGTATCACGAGCTTGATGCCGTGTTAAATCCTCGGTTAATGCAAATCCAAGCTCCATCGTCGGATGTACAACCTTTAAATCCCTTTGTTTTGCAAGAGCGGGTGAAAGTTCACTATCCCGATGCATGGGTAAATTACATCAGTTTGAACCATCACCCCGGCAAATCTGCCCTATTTTTTCTGGAAGGTGCCATTGATCCCGTGACGGGTGAGTCTATCGATTTACCTAATGATGAAGTTTTCTTGAATCCTTATACCGGAGAGATTTTAGGAGAACGTAAATGGGCAGCTATTACACAGGGCTGGCATAATCTTTTGCCTTTTATTTATACATTACACCATTCATTGGCCCTCGGTGATCTTGGTATGCTGTTTATGGGGATCATTGCAGTTTTGTGGACGGTTGATTGCTTTATAGGTGCTTGTTTAACTTTTCCGGCTTCTCAGCGAAATCAATCACTTCTGAATAATGTGTTAAGTTTTGGAAAACGCTGGTGGAAGGCTTGGAAGATCCGCTGGAGCGCTAGCCCTTACAAATTGAATTTCGATCTGCATCGTGCAGGGGGACTGTGGCTATGGGTTATGTTGTTTGTATTCGCCTGGAGCAGCGTTGCGTTTAATTTAAATGAAGTCTATCACCCTGTCATGCAGCGGATGTTTTCCATGCAACCGGATCAGGAGGAAACTATTCCTCAATTGCCTGTTATGCAAGTGGATCCTGGTTTGAGTTGGCCGGCAGCTTTGGAGATCGCGCGCTCACAAATGGCGAGTCTGGCCGAGAAAAAAGGCTTTTCCATACGATATGAAAATAGTCTCGGCTACAATCCTTATACGGGCGTATTTCGCTATCAAGTACTCAGCGATCGCGATGTGGGCGAGACCTTCGCAGGGACCAATATATTTTTTGATGCAAACACCGGAAGACTAGTTGGTTTCTTTCTTCCTACCGGAGAGGCTAATGGCGATACCATTACAACCTGGCTGATGGTACTCCACACGGCGGCAATCTGGGGCATTTCCTTCAAGATATTTATTACGTTTGTGGGTTTGTTTGTTACCGTGCTGAGTGCTACGGGTATTTATATCTGGTGGAAAAAACGCCATGCTCGTCTGATAAATGAGCAACGCCGCGCAGCTGCAATCACAAACGCTACCAGTACTTGAGAATGTGGTTAAAAGCTGCGACCTTATTTGATTGATGGCTTAGATTCTGAAGGTACTAACCCGTGCCTGTTGTTCAAGTTGCTGCACCTTTTAAGTCAGCGGCGATTATGTATATTGTTGCCATTTTAATACTCAAGTTTTAGTGAGCCAATAACCGTTATCGGCGCTCCGGTATAAATAATCTCTCGGAAGTTTTGTGCACCGGTGAAATAACGTTCGTCAAGCAAGTTGCGAATATTTACAGAGGCGATGAAGTTGGTTCTTTTATTTAATATATGTGCTTGATTACGATAGTAAACAGCGGCATCTACACGTGTGTATCCAGGGAGACTGAATGGTTGTTGGCAAAAAGAGCCTTCCGGATCCTGACATAGAAAAATACCATTGCGCTGACCAAATACAAGGAATCCTGCGCTGACGCCAAATCCTTTAAGCATACCTTGATTGATGGTATAAGTTGTCCAAAGACTTGCTTGATGCTTGGGTACATTGGGCAACCGGCTGCCTTCAACGAAAGTGTTATCTTCGGTAATTCGTGCATCAATGTAAGCATAGCTTCCGATAATTTCCAGACCGGGCAGAATTTGTCCTGCGACATCAACCTCAAAACCACGGCTTCGTTGTTCGCCAGTGGCCATTGAGAAACCGGAACCGGGGCCCTGACTGACATCTGAGGTTAGAACATTCTTTTTAATGATCTCAAAGGCGGTAAACGTTAAACGTAATTGATCATCCGGTGTATGGAGCTTTATGCCGCCTTCATAAGCTTCTCCGGTCTCAGGCCGGAACAATTTTCCATCAACACTCCTGGCCCCGCCGCTCTGTGGCGCGAACGAGCGAGTGTAATTGGCAAACACCGCCATGGGTTTCCAAGGCTGATAAGTCATTCCGATCGAGGGGCTGAAAGCACGATCCGTCTGCTTATCCTTACTGCCTTCCGTTAGAAAAGCGTTGGGTCGATTGACTATATTTTGCTCGAACACATCAAATCGCCCTCCGGCATGCATATGCAAGTTTGGCAGGATAGAGATTTGATCTCCAAAATAAAGCCCTAATGCATTATTGGTTTGTTTTTGATTATTAAAAGTGGTTAATGGGCCATCGTTAAATTGCCGGTTAGAAGGATTAAAAATATCGATAAAGCTTCCCAATTCACCAAAATCGCCTGATGTTTTACCTCTTTGAAATTCCCTTCCAAGCTCAATCCCGAGTAATGCTTTATGTTTGATTGATCCAGTTGAAAAAGCGGCGTGTAGCTCATTTTGCATATAATGGCTTTGTAAGCTCTGCGGAATTTCATATCGAGCCAAGCCTAGGATGCCTGTTGTTTCATCCAGAATATTGGACTCCAGGCTCGAATACCGTTCAGAAGTGACGGCATTACGCAATGCAGAGCGCCATGTAAAAGTATCGTTAAATTGATGTAGCAAAGTAAGCATTGTTTTTCCATGTTCGATTTCCCCGCGCCTCCGAGGGTCTCCCAAAAAAGTGCCTATCGGGATAGGTGCCGGACCGTTGCCTACGGCAACAATGCCACGGTCTATTGGTGATTTATCACGGAGGTATTCACCTTCAAGGCGTAGTGAGGTTTTCTCACTCAGTGCCCAACCGATTGTGGGTGCAATAAAAAATCGCTCTGAATGAACGCCCTGACGATAACTATCTGCAGACTCATAGACTGCGTTCAGACGGGAGGTAATGCTTCCCGATTGATTTAATGGCCCGCCAATATCGATTGTCGGACGATATAATCCATAACTTCCAAAGATCATTTCTCCGGAAAAATAGCGGTGCCCGAGTGGTGCCTTAGTAGTTTGATTGATTACGCCGCCAGGATCAGAGCGCCCATAAAGATAGGAGGGCGGTCCTTTCACTACTTCTATGCTTTCGATATTTGCGGTATCGCGCGAAGCGCGCGCACCATATGTGCTATCTTCACGAAAACCGTTTTTGAAAACATTCAAATCGGATCGGAAGCCGCGAATCATGAAGTCACCCGCTCGACCTCCTTGCGTACTCGACATGAATGTTCCGCTGACATTGCGAATGGCTTCATCAATACGAAAAGCTTTTTGATCCTCAATCACGTTACGTGTAACTACGCCGATTGACCGCGGTACATCCTTGATGGGCGCGGGTATACGGGTTGCTGTAGATGATTGTTCCGTAATGTAACTGGTTTCTCTGACCTGTTTAATTAATAACTCAGGCAAGATAACCGATTGTACCTTTTCATCGGAGTTATCTTCAACGAGGGATGAGATTAGCCAGATGTTGCCATTATCTTCTTTATAAGTTAGATCCGTACCCGTAAGTAGCATATCCAAAGCTTGACGTGGCGACATCATTCCTTTTGTCGGCGATGATTTTTTGCCTGCAATTTGTTCCGAATTAAAAATCAATGAGATACCAGCCGTATCTCTCAATTGTTGTAGTGCGATTTCAAGTGATTGAGATGGAATATCGATGAAAATGTGATTTTCCTGCTTGGCTTGAACGTGTGAAAGATGTGTCATAAAAACAATACCGAATAGCCAAAATAACATATGCCTTATTGGTTTAGTTTGGCGCAAATCATCAGTTCTCATTCTTATTGTTGCTAACCTGCTATTTCTCACAATCTCTTGATCTCCTATAAATTAAGAATCCTAGTTCTAAGGTAATTTATGATAATTATAATACAAATGATAATGATTCGTATTAATAATATTTATGGCTAAAATAATTTCAGAACTTATATATAACAATTGGTCGAGAAAGCCCTTCGTTAATCGCTATGCTGACGTCGTAGTTTCAAGAGATGAATATTAGTACTGATTTGCATCGGAGTGAGGAGAGGTTCAATGTTCGATAGCTATGGCCTGCAGACACTTTCTTCTGTCAATCGAAGCCGGCAATTTGTGATGATTGAATCAGTTGCCTCATTTCATATCCAGAATAACATAGACTTATCGTCATCAATCCTGGATCTCCAATTCAAGACTACGCGAACTGCCGGTTCGCCGACTTCGGATAAATCCATTGCATCATTTTCTCAAAAAATGGAGTACTCATTCGGTTGAACTCTGGAGAGGTGTGTCTTTATATTTCAAAAATATCAGGAGAAATTATTCCTAATCCAGAATTTAATTTATAGATTGTTATGATTTACTGGAAGCATTTCCAATAACTCTGTGAGGAGGTCTACCATGATGAAGAGTAAGTTATTGCATAGTAATATTTATGATATAGATTCTGAAACTATGGGTTTTGATGATGAGGATGAGGATGCATTAGCTGATGGCATGATTCCAGATAGCCGGATTGTAAAACTTATTGATGAGTTGGAAACTGGTGATGATGATTTTTGTGTTGCTGAGGAATCTGAAATCGCAATAAAATCATTGGGATTTTGCCAATATTATGATTACGAATAATAAGAAAATAATTAGATATAAGCTCTTGGAGTCTTTTTGTTGATATTTGGGTTATTTATACTTTTTGTCTTATTTTCAGTCAGATAAATCTGGGTAGACGCGGTTACGTCCTTTCTTCTTGGCGTGATAGAGTTGTCGATCCGCTTGTGCGATTAATTCGTTCAGAGATACGTTAATATCTTGAGTGGTCGCAACGCCAAAGCTTGCGGTAAATGAGACTTTTTCGTCATTATCAATAGAAATTTGAATTGTTGTGATTCTTTTGCGCATCCTATCTGCAATGGCTATTGCATCCGTCAATTGTGTTTCCGGCAGAAAAATAAGAAATTCTTCGCCTCCCCAGCGTGCCAGAATATCTCCGCTGCGTGCTTCTTTTTGAATTGTTTCCGCCAATCGCACCAGAACGAGATCGCCTACAGGATGACCATAATTATCATTCAGTAATTTGAAATCATCGATATCCAGTATGATTACCGAGGTAGAACTTTTGCTGCGCAAGCTTATGGCCCACATCGGCTGCACGAATTTGTAAAAGGCCCGTCGGTTATTTAAGTTGGTTAATAAATCAATATCAGCTCTTTTTTCAGCTGCCAGCTTCTCGCTCTGATTAATGTTAAAACGCTCAGCAAGTGCAAGCGCTAGCAAAATCGCATCCGCCACCATCCCAATTTCTGTGGCTCGGTAAGTGAGCCAGTTGAAAGGAATGAACCCCCATACCGCATTAGCTGTAATAATGCCGCCACAAATCGTAAAAATCGATGCTAAGAGAAAATATTGCGCGAATCTGTTTTTTGTTCGCAGAGAAATGATACCCAATATGACAGCAAGAATATAGAAATAAAATATAAAAAACAGAGATATAAATAGCGTTATTATGAATTTATCGGTCAAGATTGCGATTAATGTTAATACGCTAAAGCTGAGGCAGCAGACAATAACTGACTGATAGATGCGAGGACTGGCCGTTTTGATATCCAAGAAGTTCAATGCAAATGCACAGCCACTTAAAGTACACATCATGATCAATACTGGATTGGACCATTGTTGCCAGTGCGGCGAATCAGGCCATAACCATTGGTAGCCATGGCCAGTATAGGCAGCATTGAGTAGCAAAAATAATAAGAGGTAGAGTGAGTAAAAAAAATAGGGAGCAGAGCGTAATCCGATATACAGCATAAAATTGTAGGCTACCAAAGCCAAAATAATTCCGTATATCAATCCGTAGCTATATGCTTGCAGCATATTTCTATCAGCGGTTTCTTCCGCGGTAAGGAAATAAATGGGCAAAACCATTGCGTCGTCTGACTCAACGCGGATGAGCACGGTAGTGTCACCGGTTCCAACATTATGCTCAGTGACAAAAAATCGATGGTTAAGCGGCCGTTGCGAAAATAGCTGGCTGTCGCCAATATGGTAACTATTTACTAACTGGTTCCCATGGAAATGATAAACATCAATCTTGTCCAACCAGGAGGTTTCAAGCAATAAATTTCGAAGCGCATAGTCATGGGTATGATTTCTAACGCGAAACGCAAGCCACACTGGTTTTGCGCCGATGCCAAAATTAAGTACGGAATCTGAGGATTGCGAAAAGTCACCATTTTGGAATGCGTCATATGCACTTTGCATGCTTAGATGAGCCTCTTCATTTCGATAAAACTGAATATGTTGCCCAATCGGTTCTTGGTATTTTTTAGAGACATCAATATCTTGTGCGTCTGCCGGTAAGCTCCAGAATGAGCACACTAGCATCATGGTCAGCAATACGGATATTTTTTTCATGAACTGCTTGTATGCGATAGTCAAGTATGGAGAGCAGTTGTATTAAGCGGATTAAATTCGCATTATCTTAAATTTCATAAACAGATACCTGGCGTGCGTGTATTTCTAAGTATAATGATAATTCTGAATAGGGAATTATATCGTTTCTCCGTAAAGCAAGAAAAGTAGGGTCAATAATTTCATGCCATGAAAAAAATCTGGACAAAAAATTACAGAATAAAACGCTTGATTTTATTTTTTGGCATCTGAAATTTTCTTGATCAGGTTCATTGATAGCAGTATTATCGGCAGTCGACTATCATCAAAATACTGCGAACAGAGTCATACCATTCACAAAATCGAGTCTAGCTAACCTTCGGAAAACAAGTTATTCCGATCCGAATTCAACCATTGTGAATTAAACCTACGCTCAGATTTTTGAGCGGAAGTTATATTGACAAAAAAATGTGACTGGGAAGGTGTGGTTTTTCTGGCGAGTGGCAGAATTGAGAATACCCGTGCCACATTCATCATAGGCTGTTCGATCAAAAGTTAAGAAATCGTGCATGGATATGCATTCTACCTTCAAGATTGAAAGGAGTGTTCGGAGTCAATTCCGCGCGTATAGGATTTCCTGGCTGAATTGGGATAATGGCGATGAATTTATTGCTACGGAATCGATACTCAAATGAACAATCCGTATAAGTAGTAATGATATCATTTCGCAAATTATTTTCGATATTGGTTTTTGTTGAGATCCGATGTTTTTATTTAACAGAATTTATTTCATCTTAGTCTGATGGGATAAATTTATGGAAAAATCTAAAAATGTCTGCAAGCTGGGAGTGTACAAAAAATTGTATTATTCCCGCAGAATTATATTTAAGTGATGAATGTTGAAAAGAGTTATATGAATTAAGCAGGAAATGCCCAACAGCTATATTATCCTATCTATGAATTTATCGCTTGTCGCGCTCATACCTTTTGTCGGCGCTATCTTTGTTGCATCCATTTCCCGTTTGGGCCGATTGCATGCCGCTTGGGGTGCCGGTTTCGTGACGCTACTTGCGTTAGCCATTTTATATCCGATGATTGCTGATGTTTTTTCAGGGCAAATTATCATTCAGCGCTTTAGCTGGATACCGGTGCTCGGCTTGGACCTGGCATTTCGTCTCGATGGATTGGGTTTGCTCTTTTCGCTGATGATCTTGGGTATTGGCCTACTTATTATCCTCTATGCCCGGTATTACTTGTCCGAGCGGGATGACATGGGACGTTTTTTTGCTTATTTGCTGATGTTCATGGGTTCCATGCTGGGAATTGTGTTATCAGAAAATATTATTCAGCTATTGATTTTCTGGGAGTTAACCAGTCTGTCGTCGTTCTTGCTCATTAGTTATTGGCAACACCGGCAAGAATCACGCAGCGGAGCGCGTATGGCGTTGGCCGTTACTGGCGGTGGCGGTCTGGCACTGCTCGGTGGTTTTCTGCTACTGGGTGAAATTTGCAACAGCTATGATTTATCCGTGATTTTGAGATCAGGCGATAGTATCCGTGCCCATGCGTTATATCTGCCGATGTTGATACTGATATTGCTTGGTGCTTTCACTAAATCAGCGCAATTTCCATTTCACTTCTGGTTGCCTAATGCCATGGCTGCTCCTACGCCGGTGTCTGCTTATTTGCATTCTGCTACTATGGTAAAAGCCGGTGTGTTCTTGCTTGCTCGTTTTTTTCCCGCTTTGTCGGGTACATCGGAATGGTTCTGGCTGGTTAGTATGACAGGGCTGGTTACATTGCTTGTGGCCGCTTACATTGCTATGTTTAAGCACGATCTAAAAGGATTGCTTGCGTATTCGACGATCAGTCATCTGGGTTTGATTACTTTATTATTCGGCATGGGAACCCCGCTTGCAGCGGTTGCCGGTGTTTTTCATATCATTAACCATGCGATTTTCAAAGCCTCCTTGTTTATGGCTGCGGGCATTATCGATCACGAAGCGGGTACGCGAGATATGCGCCGTTTGCGAGGATTATGGAAATTTATGCCACACACAGCATTACTGGCCATGGTGGCTGCCGCTTCTATGGCGGGCGTGCCGCTATTTAACGGTTTTTTATCTAAGGAAATGTTTTTTGCCGAAACTTTGCATCATACTCATCAACCGTTGGGATGGCTGATGCCTGCCGCAGCAACTCTAGCGGGTATTTTTGCCGTGGCTTATTCATTACGTTTTATCCATACGGTTTTTTTTAATGGAGAGCCGGTTGATTTGCCCAAAACACCACATGAGCCTCCACGCTGGATGAAGGTGCCGGTGGAAATTCTGGTAGCTTTATGTTTGCTGGTTGGGATGCTCCCGGCATTAACTGTAGAACCCATTCTTGCAGTAGCTGCTGCTGGTGTTCTACAGGGATCTGTTCCAGAACACGATTTGGCTATCTGGCATGGTTTTAATCCGGCATTATGGATGAGTATTATTGCGTTATCCGGCGGAATTTTAATTTATCTGGTTCGCCGTCCATTATCCGCATGGTACGAAAAAATCGGTGATCGGCTGGAATTTAGATCACTATACAATTATATGCTTAACCAGCTTTTTAAAATTTCTCGTTATATAACCCATTTACTGAATGCACATTCGCTTCAGCAGATGCTGTTTGTTTTTATGCTTTTTATTCTGGCGCTTGGCGTGACAGGCTTCATCGATAATGTATCAGCTCTAACCGGGGATCGCATACGACTGCCTGTAGATGGCGTCAGCGTATTGGTTACATTGATTCTTATAATTGCCGCGATAGGTGCGGTTATCCTGCATCGGCAACGTCTTGTATCGCTCATTTTAATGGGTGCGGTAGGCTTGGGAGTGTCTCTTGTTTTTATCAAGTTTTCTGCGCCGGATCTGGCTTTGACACAATTATCCGTCGAGGTGGTAACGATTGTTCTGATGCTGTTAGCATTATATTTTTTACCGCAATTTTCGCCGCGGGAATCCGGGAATTATGTACGCAGCCGTGATGCTTTGGTCGCTATAGCAGCGGGTTCAGGTGTGAGTTTATTAGTTTGGGCTATTTTAACCCGTCCATATTACAGCATCGCAGATTACTTCTTGAGCAATAGCGTGACAGGTGGGGGTGGAACGAATGTAGTCAATGTCATTCTGGTTGATTTCAGAGGCTATGACACACTCGGTGAGATTACCGTGCTAGCGTTAGCCGGACTGGGTATATATGCGATGCTGCATCAACTAAAGTTATCCGGCTCGGAACAAGACAGCCAGGGACAAATCTGGGATCATGATTTGCATCCGGTTATCATGGCGTCGTTTGTGCGTCTGCTATTACCGCTCGCCTTGCTGGTTTCTGTATATATTTTGCTGCGTGGGCATAATCTACCCGGAGGGGGATTTATCGCAGGATTAATAACTGCGGTAGCACTAATCATGCAATATTTGGCCAATGGTGTGGCATGGGCGCATAGCCGTTTGTCAGTCAATATGCATCATGTGATAGGGGCGGGTATTTTTGTCGCGGTATTGACGGGTGTTGCCAGTTGGTTTTTTGATCATCCTTTTTTGACCTCCACCTTTAGTCATCTGCATTGGCCGATAATTGGAGAGTTCGAGCTAGCCTCGGCTATGATGTTTGATCTGGGTGTATATCTGGTTGTCGTCGGTACCACGCTATTGATACTTATTTATCTTGGTCTGGTACATAAAGAGAGTCATTTGACAAACGTCAGAAAGAGAATCCGTTAATGGAAGCGCTGGTAGCAATACTGATAGGAACACTCACGGGTTGTGGCGTTTATTTGGCTTTACGCAACCGTACTTTTCCGGTTGTGCTGGGTCTGACTTTTTTGTCTTACGCAGTCAATCTATTTCTGCTGGTAATGGGGCGGCTCACTATCGGTAAACCACCGATTATTGTAGAAGGTGTTACGGAATATGCGGATCCCTTGCCGCAGGCGTTAGTGTTGACAGCAATTGTAATCAGTTTTGCCATGACTGCTTTTGTCATTGTATTGTCCCTCAAGGCGCATCTGGAAATGGGGAACGATCATGTGGATGGAAAACATAAACCATGATAAGCCATATGGTTATTCTTCCCGTGATATGGCCGTTATTGTTTGGCGCGTTGTTGTTGTTGCTGCAAAAACAGAGTCTGCAGGTGTTGCGTATTGTAAGCATCTCATCCGTAAGTGTTTTGGTTCTGTTGACAGGATGGTTGCTCAGCGTCGTTAACAATGGCGAGATTCTGGTTTATGCATTAGGCAACTGGCCCCCACCCTTTGGCATTGTTCTGGTCGCTGATCGGCTTGCTGCCTGGATGTTGATCATTACTGCATTGGTTTCTTTGTGCGCGCTACTTTATGCAGTGCGCGGCACGGATACTATGGGACCACATTTCCATGTGCTATACCAATTGCAATTATTTGGTTTAAATGGTGCATTTTTGACCGGTGATTTGTTTAATCTATTTGTATTCTTTGAAATTCTGCTACTTGCTTCCTATGGTTTATTACTGCATGGTGGGGGACGGTTGCGCACCATGGCCGGGTTACATTTTGTCATCATCAATCTCGTGGGTTCAACTTTGTTTTTGTTTGCTGTAGGAACACTCTACGGGCTCTTGGGTACATTAAATATGGCTGATCTGGCGGTTAAAGTTGCCAATGTTGCTAGCGAGGATATTGCGCTCATTCGTACGGCTGGCTTACTGTTGTTTGCCGTATTTGCTCTCAAAGCCGCTCTTTTGCCGCTTTATTTGTGGCTCCCTGCGGCTTATGCGCATACATCTGCTCCGGTTGCCGCTTTATTTGCCATCATGACCAAGGTTGGTGCGTACAGCATTTTGCGCATTTATACTTTGATCTTTGGCGAACAAGCCGGGCCAATTGCCAATTTGATTCAACCCTGGTTGTTACCATTGGCTTTGGCAACGTTGGTTGCAGGCGTACTGGGTGTTCTGGCAAGTACGCATTTGCGGCAGCAGGTGGCCTATCTAGTGGTTGCATCGGTCGGTACACTATTTATCGCTTTTGGCATCAACACGAGCGCCGGAATAGCGGCCGGATTGTATTATTTGCCACATTCCACCTTCGCTGCCGCCGCATTTTTTCTGCTTGCTGATGGCATTGCTAAGCGACGTGGCGAAATGGGCGATCGCTTTGAGCCGGGTTTGATCATGATGCATCAGCGAATAGTAGGCACACTCTTTTTTGTAGCAGCGGTTTTAGTGACAGGATTGCCCCCATTATCCGGTTTTGTAGCAAAATTCATGATCTTACAAGCGGCGCTATCACATACGGCTCTGCCATGGATAATGGCTATTGTATTAATAACCAGCTTGTTTACTATTATTGCATTGGCGCGTAGCGGAAGTCTGATTTTTTATCGGGCTCAAGCTCCGCAGCCGAGCCATGCTGCAACGGATAGCCATGTTCGGCCCAGTATAGTGTCAGACATAAATGGCTTGGTGATTGCTACCTGTTTGCTTGCGTTATGTGTAGTTATAATGATCTGGGCTGGTGCAATTATCGAGTTTGTACAGGCAACAGCAAATCAGTTGTTGCAACCTGATGATTATATTAAATCTGTGCTAGGTGTTGAGAAATGACAACCATGGCTCGTTTGCTGCCTCATCCGATTTTATCCCCCACGCTGACAGGTTTATGGTTACTGCTGGTTAACAGCATAACGCCCGGGCAGATTGTTCTCGGTTTGTTGCTGGGTTGGATGATACCGTTATTAACCCAACGCTTTTGGCCGGAGGTTGTGACAATTCACAAACCTTTTACTTTGTTGCGGTATATTGGGATATTACTGTGGGATATTATTATGGCCAATTTTACGGTAGCGCGATTAATTCTTGGCGATCTGGATCGGCTTAAGCCGGTTTTTATTCAATTACCATTAAGCGTGACATCTGATTTGGCTATCAGTTTATTGGCTAACAGCATCACATTGACACCGGGGACAGTATCGGCGCGATTGTCTGAAGATCGCAGATATTTGTTAATTCATGCACTCAATGAAGCTGATCCGGATACACTGATCGCAACGATTAAGCAACGCTATGAACGTCCATTACAGGAGATTTTTGAACAATGTTAGATCTCGTGATTAGTATTGCACTTGGATTAGTGGCCGCGGCAGTCGCTATGAGTTTCTGGCGACTGTTGCGCGGCCCCAGTTTGCCGGATCGGATTCTGGCACTGGATACTTTATATGTAAATGCCATTGCATTACTCATGTTGCTAGGGATTCATCTGGGTAGCGCACTGTTCTTTGAGGCAGCATTATTGATTGCTTTGATGGGTTTCATAGGTACTGTTGCATTATGCAAGTATTTATTGCGTGGCGATATTATTGAATAAACTATGTTGGAATATTTATTATCTTTTTTAATTTTGACTGGAGCTATCTTTACTTTCATCGGCTCATTAGGCCTGCTGCGGTTAAAGGATTTTTATATGCGCTTGCATGGACCGACTAAGGCTACAACATTGGGTGTAGGGAGCCTGTTGATTGCATCGGCGGTATTTTTCAGTAACCGCGACGCCGGTCTCAGTCTGCACGAAATATTGATTACGCTGTTTCTTTTTATTACTGCACCGGTAAGCGCACACTTACTTGCCAAGGCAGCATTACATCTGAATCTGCATTCGTTTGCGAAAATACCGATCAAATCAATAAAAGAAAAAGCAAGTAGTGACACAATCGGTATCAAACACTAAAAGGAAAATCTTTTTTGCCAGATAAGCATGTATCACATAAATCGGTTTAATTAAAAAACAGCAGTGATATTGTTTTATTCATCAAGTTTCCTATTCTGCGCGATTTTCTAACATAAGTTTTTATTGCTAAACATATTTTTAATTATAAATGCAAGAAATTGACTTTACTTAAAAATCCGCGGGTATTATTTGAAATCAAGCAGATACTCCCAGACTGATCAAAACATTCAGAAATTCAGATAATTTTCGTTGTTCGCTGTTAGTATCGCTAGCTTGGAATTCGGACGTTTCATTCCTACTTGAATAAACAAGTAGATTGATAGGGAAGTTATAGTAAGTTTTAAGATTTGATTCTTTAGTACCTGCTATTATTCAGTAATAAAACCAATAGTTCATTCACGTCAACATTTATTAAGCAGGAAATCAAAAGGCTTGCTTGTAAAATAAAATTACGGGGATAAACTGGCTTATTTCAAGATAAGAAAGATCCTCTATTTATATTAATATAACCCTAATGCTATTACATTTTTTTGAAGGAAACTATTAACAATGTTGACACATATACAACGCCTTGAAGCGGAGAGTATTCATATCATGCGGGAGGTAGTTGCAGAGTGCGAGCATCCGGTAATGCTCTATTCTGTCGGCAAGGATAGCGCAGTGATGCTGCATCTGGCAGTAAAGGCATTTTATCCCTCGAAACTGCCTTTTCCATTACTGCATGTCGATACTACCTGGAAATTCAAGGAAATGATTGAATTTCGTGACGTAATGGCAAAAAAATTGGGAGCTGATCTTATTGTTCATATTAATCCTGAGGGTGTTGCAAAAGGAATCAATCCTTTTACACATGGTTCGGCAATTCATACGGATATTTGGAAGACTGAAGGTTTAAAACAGGCGCTGGATAAGCATGGTTTTGATGTCGCTTTCGGTGGGGCACGTCGCGATGAAGAAAAATCACGCGCAAAAGAGCGTATTTTTTCCATTCGATCTGCACAGCATCGTTGGGATCCCAAGTTGCAGCGTCCTGAATTATGGCGGCTATATAATGCGCGCAAAAACCCGGGTGAGAGCATTCGAGTTTTTCCACTTTCCAATTGGACTGAGTTGGATATTTGGCAATACATCCATTTGAATAATATTCCTATTGTCCCACTGTACTATGCTAAGGAACGGCCTGTTGTGGAGCGTGATGGTACTTTAATTATGGTTGATGATGAGCGTTTGCCGTTGAGAGAAGGCGAGTCGCCGATGATGAAGAAAGTCCGTTTTCGTACGTTGGGTTGTTATCCCTTAACCGGTGCAATTGAAAGTGAGGCAAGTTCCCTGGTGGATATTATTCAGGAGATGTTGTTGGCGCGAACATCTGAGCGGCAGGGGCGATTAATCGATCATGATTCCACAGGTTCGATGGAGAAAAAGAAACAGGAGGGTTACTTCTAATGGCACACGTATCTGATTTAATTGCCGAAGATATCGAGTTGTATTTAAAAACGCATGAGAACAAAAGCATGCTTCGGTTCATCACTTGCGGTAGCGTTGATGATGGGAAAAGCACCTTAATTGGACGCATGTTATATGAATCCAAGATGCTATTTGAAGATCAATTGGCTCAATTAGAGGTAGATTCCAAGAAAGTCGGTACCCAGGCCGGTGAGCTGGATTTCGCATTACTGGTCGACGGACTTGCTGCGGAGCGCGAGCAAGGGATAACCATTGATGTCGCTTATCGTTTCTTTTCCACCGACAAGCGCAAGTTTATCGTCGCGGATACGCCGGGTCATGAGCAGTATACCCGCAATATGGTCACAGGAGCCTCAACAGCGGACGTAGCAGTAATTCTTATAGATGCGCGCAAAGGCGTACTGACGCAGACGCGACGCCATAGTTATCTGGTTTCATTAATTGGAATCCAACATGTGGTGCTTGCAATCAACAAGCTGGACATGGTGGGATACTCAGAAGAAATTTTTCATCGAATCAATAGCGAATATCGTGAATTTGCAAAAGAATTGGGGCTGAATAATATTGTAACTATCCCGATGTCAGCCCTCAAAGGCGATAATATTACTGCACTGAGCGAAAACACGCCTTGGTATCACGGTGAAACATTGATGGGATTTCTGGAAAATGTGCAAGTTGATGATACGAATGTGGAATCCGGAGTGTTTCGCATGCCGGTACAATGGGTCAATCGCCCCAATCTGGATTTTCGCGGCTACTCCGGTATGGTTGCACGTGGCAGCGTCAAGCCAGGTGATCTTATTCGTGTTTTACCTTCTGGCAGAGAAAGCCGCGTAACTCGCATTGTGACCAGTGATGGCGATTTAACACAAGCAATTTCGGGGCAATCCATTACATTGACGTTGGCTGATGAAATCGATATTAGCCGGGGGGATATTTTAGCCGCTACCGATTCTTTGCCTGGTGTAGCAGATCAATTTGAAGCTACGATTGTGTGGATGGTTGATGAACCAATGCTTCCCGGTCGACCCTATTTGATGAAAATTGGGACAAAAACTGTTACTGCGAATGTTTCGGTACTGAAATATAAGGTAAATGTCAATACACTCGAACATATCGCTGTTACCAAACTGGAACTTAATGAAATCGGTATTTGCAATCTCAGTACTGATCAGTTGATCGCTTTCGACCCGTATAAAGAAGATCATGATATCGGCGGCTTCATTCTCATTGATCGCCTAACTAATAATACAGTAGGTGCCGGCATGCTGCATTTTGCCTTGCGCCGGTCGCAGAATATTCACTGGCAAGCGATTAATATCAATAAGCAAGCGCATGCTGCCACAAAAAGACAGAAGCCATTTATTCTTTGGTTTACTGGTCTGTCCGGCAGCGGTAAATCAACCATTGCCAATTTGGTCGAGAAAAAACTCTATTCTCTTGGTAAGCATACCTATCTGTTGGATGGAGACAATGTACGCCATGGGCTTAATAAAGACCTTGGTTTTACCGATGCAGACCGGGTTGAAAATATCCGTCGCATCGCTGAGGTTGCTAAATTGATGGTCGATGCAGGGCAGATTGTATTGGTGTCATTCATTTCACCTTTCCATTCTGAACGTAGAATGGCCAGAGAATTGGTAGAGCAAGGTGAATTCTTTGAAGTATTTATTGATACACCCATCCATGTCGCAGAAGAGCGAGATCCCAAAGGATTGTACAAGAAAATGCGCCGGGGTGAATTGAAAAACTTCACCGGAATTGATTCACCTTACGAAGCGCCAGAGAATCCGGAAATTCATATTAATACAACGAAGCTTACTCCTGAACAGGCTGTTGAACACATTGTCAATTATCTGATGCATATAGGTGCATTAAGTTAATACTTTTGTAGTCATTGTCCGTTGAGTAAAAAAATGAGAGTTAATTGTTTTTCATATGTTTTCATATAGGAAGCTATTCAAATGAATCGTTTTTATGTATTTAATGGTGACGCGGATGGCGTATGCGCATTACATCAACTCAGACTTGCGGACCCAGCAGTCGCGAATCTGATAACCGGTGTTAAGCGGGATATCAAGCTGCTGGATCGGGTGGAAGCAAATCGCGGCGATCTTTTAACCGTGCTCGATATTTCTCTGGATAGTAATCGCAAAGGATTGATGCGGTTACTGGACGAGGGGGTTAAGGTTGAATATTTTGATCATCATCATGCGGGAGAAATACCCCAGCACCCTAACTTGACTGCATATATCGATTTGTCCGCTGATGTCTGTACCAGCCTCCTGGTTGATCGGCACCTGAAAGGGAAATTTCATTTGTGGGCGATTACTGCCGCTTTTGGCGATAATCTTGTGCAAAAAGCTCGTCAACTAGGAATTGCCGCACAATTAACAGAAACTGAAATAGATCACCTTGCACACCTGGGTGAATATCTAAACTACAATGGCTACGGGGATAATTTGCCTGATCTGCACTTTCATCCCGCTGCACTTTACGAAGAAATCAAACCTTATATTAGCCCATTTGATTTCATCGCCGAGTCGATTGCTTTTAGGAAGCTTTCTGCAGGATATCAGGATGATACGAGCCGGGCAGATTCATTGCAACCTCTGACAACCGATGAACGATATGCGGCATATTTATTACCCGATGCGCCTTGGGCAAGACGTGTCAGTGGTATTTTTGCCAATAAATTGGCAAACGCGCATCCACAACGTGCACATGCCGTAATAACGCCTAATCATTCAGGTGCTTATACTGTAAGTGTGCGATCCTCCCTCACAAATCCAAATGGTGCCGATGTATTGTGTTTGCAATTTGATACAGGAGGAGGACGAAAAGCCGCAGCAGGTATCAACCACTTACCGACAGGTTCATTGGAAAGTTTTATAGCCAGCTTTAAACAGCACTTTTGCAGTTAATTCCGTGAAGTACGGGGAAATTTAGGCGAATCTCAATCCGACTAAATAAATCTATCATCTCTTGCCGAGGTTTATTGTCATGATTCTTGTCACTGGTGGTGCCGGGTATATCGGAACGCATACATGTGTTGAGCTGCTGAATGCCGGTTTTGATGTAACCGTGTTTGATAATTTTTGTAACAGTAAACCCGAGGCATTGGCGCGTGTAGCACAAATTACCGGTAGAAAACCGGAATTAATTTCTGGCGACTGTCGTGATCGAGTTGCTTTAGTGGCCGCAATCAAGCAAAGCAAAGCTAGTGCAGTTATACATTTTGCTGGTCTTAAAGCTGTTGGGGAATCTGTCGCTCACCCCCTTTCATATTATGATAATAACGTAGTCGGTACATTACGCTTATTGGAAGCAATGCAGGAAAGCAACGTCAAAATCCTGGTCTTTAGTTCTTCTGCGACAGTTTACGGTGATCTGGTTAAGTTACCATTGACGGAAGATCATCCCCTAGCTCCTACCAATCCCTATGGGCGCAGTAAGTTGATGATTGAAGATATATTGCGTGATTATCAGCACAGCGATCACTCATTTCGAATCGGCATATTGCGGTACTTTAATCCAGTGGGTGCGCATCCAAGCGGTTTAATTGGCGAAGACCCGCAGGGAATACCGAATAATTTGATGCCTTTTGTGGCCCAGGTTGCTGTAGGTCGTAGAGATACACTGAGCATATGGGGTAACGATTATCCTACTGTCGATGGTACAGGTGTACGTGATTATATCCATGTCGTTGATTTGGCGCATGGCCATCTCAAAGCATTGGAAGCACTGGGCGTTTCACAAAGTGAACAAAAAAATAATCAATATTCGGACTGTTTAACCGTAAATCTGGGCACCGGTCGAGGATACAGTGTGTTAGAAGTTGTGCGCGCTTATGAACAGGCAAGCGGACGGTCTATTCCTTATCGAATTGCACCGCGACGTTCAGGTGATATTGCTTCTTGTTATGCGAATCCAGATCGTGCTTATGCGTTACTTGGCTGGCAAGCAAAACTTGGATTAGATGAAATGTGCGCTAATAGCTGGCACTGGCAGAACAGTAATCCCCATGGCTATTAAAATTAGACTGAAGCACTTTCCGATTTAATTGACTAAGAAATATTAAGGAGATATTGAATGAAAGCAATCAGAAAACCTGTATTTCCTGTTGCCGGATTAGGAACCCGTTTTTTACCGGCAACCAAAGCGAATCCCAAGGAAATGCTCCCTATCGTTGATAAGCCATTAATTCAGTTTGCCGCAGAAGAAGCGGTTGCTGCAGGTATCGATGTGCTAATTTTCATTATTGGTCGTAACAAGAGTTCAATACCGGATCATTTTGACAAAGCTTTTGAATTAGAAGCTAAGCTGGAAGAAGGCAGAAAGCAGGAAATGCTTAATGTAGTGCGCAACATTCTGCCATCGCGTATTGATTGTGTTTATATCCGCCAAGCAGAAGCATTGGGACTGGGGCACGCTGTTTTATGTGCGCAATCTGTAGTCGGTGATGAACCTTTTGCGGTATTGCTGGCAGATGATTTGATCAATGCGAATGAGCAATGCTGTTTGAGTCAAATGACCGATATCTATAATCAGAATCATTGTTCAATTTTAGGCATTGAACGGGTACCGCACGAAACGGTTAACCGCTACGGCATAATCGATAGCATGCCAATTTCAGATAAATTGTCCAAAGTTAATGCCATTGTTGAGAAACCAGCGGTTGATCAAGCGCCTTCCAATCTTGCAGTTGTCGGACGTTATATTCTGACGCCACGAATTTTTAAACTTCTGGAGCAAACCGAGCGCGGCGCGGGTAATGAAATCCAACTTACGGATGGCATTGCAAAGCTGCTAAAAGAAGAATCTGTACTAGGTTATGAATTTCAAGGCAAGCGCTTTGATTGTGGTAGTAAGTCAGGTTATCTTCAAGCAACGGTAGAGTTCGCATTACAACACCCTGAGCTTAAGGAGGAATTTAAAACATATTTGACTGATTTAACAAAAGAATATTCCTGAGGACTCTTAACTTCATACGATAACTGATATTCCCATACTAAAGTGAGGCAGATCTGCGTAAAACTCTACTGAAGACAGATTTACGCAATCTTTATGCGTTGAGACTTTGCAAAAGGCTTTATTTTTTATGTTTCTATACCACCCTAGTTGAATTTTCTAGGTTCTCAACTAGCAGAAATAATCTATTAGTATAGTAAGATGTTAAGAAACAGTAGATTAAGTGATTCTTATATCAAAAGAATAAACAGCGCCTGCTCCAATCTAGAATCCGACATACCCAGCAGGATCGTCCTGAATATTATCGGCACGTCAAACGACTCCTGTCCTCTATCATTCGATAACTCGCGCTTAAATAAACTCGTAAGCTTCGGATATAACGCTCCTCGGTTCATTAGCGTATCGATTTTCATCAGCACACTGTCTTGTCTTAATCGTTGCAACAGTTCCAGCGCTCTAAATTCATCTGTATTTTTTGCTTTAACTGTCTTTTAACTTGCCCGTTTTAAACTAATAGGGGGAGTCTTTTTATGGCAATAACTTTGGCGAATTAGTAACATTCTAAGGTACTGTAACTCCAAACTTCACTTGTGGCTGGATCAAAAATAAGACGACATGGCTACAACGCGATTAATATGGAAACGAGATGGAGTAATGCAAAATAACATAAGGTGGCAGATTGCCGCAATGATTGCATGTTTCTTAATACTGGGCTTCATGGGTATTGCTACTTATACGCATAGCCCACATGATCAAGTGCGCGGACTCGGTATTTCACCAAATTTTGCGAATGACAAAACACTTTTTATAGCTGCTGAAGGTGAGCAAACTAGCACTAACTACGAGGATATTCTGAGATCAACTGACGGCGGTGCGACTTGGATCAAGCTTCCAAGAGGTATGGATAATCGTTCCGATTTTTCGGCTATTCGCGTCTCACCCAATTTTAGCAACGATAATACCGTATTTGCTACAACCCTTGGCGATGGTGTTTATCAATCACTAAATCGAGGTAATTCCTGGCAGCTTTTTAATACCGGCTTAGCGAATAAGTATATACAGGGTAATTTAGTGATCGCTAAAACGGGGAGCAAAGATTATGAGCTTTTCCTGGTTCCCGGTCACGGTGAGCTTTATCGGCGTTCTAGCAGCGAAACCAGCTGGACTGAATTGCTCAGCTCAGCAGCAGGCGTGAATATCGTCGCAGTATCGCCTGATTTTGCGCTCAACACTACCATAATGACTGCAAGTAGGGATGGAAATCTGCAAATATCCATAGATGGTGGAAATATTTGGATCAACAAAGGAAATCCAGCAGGAGCAACAGCTTACGATATAGCCATTGCCCCAGGGCCTACTAGAGAAATATTTCTGGCTACCAGCAATGGAGTTTTTTACAGTAATAATCTTGGAAGTACATTCATAAACAGATCAACTAATCTACCAGTAGAAACTATCAATAACATAGCTGTTTCACCTAATTATCTTATTGATGGCACAGTATTCTGTACCACTAAAACAAAAGCCGTATATAAATCAACGAACCGTGGAAACAACTGGGTGCTTCATGATTCAGGGGCCGTAATTACCGGTCAAACAAACGCACTAAATGAATTCAGTGAACTGCAGATATCCAACACATTCTCGACTGATCAAACCGTTTTTCTTTCTGCATTTGATGGGTTGTTTATTTCAAAAAATGGAGGCATCACGTGGATTGAAAGGCAAACCCGGGAAAATCTGATCACAAGCTTGGCTTTGTCTCCCCATTTTATGAATGATCAAAGAATTATTGCAGCAGTTTATAACAGTGAAGGTGGTTTTTACACTTCCGGTGATAAGGGTGCCACATGGTCTCTAAGTTCAACAGGTTGGCCAAACTCACTCGGCCTGCCGCTGAGTGGTGTTGATGTCGATTTTGTCCAGAACTATGCAGGCCTCCCACTGGCTGTTGCAACAAATATTGGGAGAAAGATAGGGTTCTCCAGTAATTTCGGAGAAAGCTGGAACGTATTTACTGTGCCAGAATTTCCTCACATAAGCACACTGGTTTATATCAACGTATTCGCGCTATCTCCAGCTTTTGATCAGGATCAGGAAATTTATGCTGGGACAAGACAGCATGGAATTCTCCACACAACTGATGGCGGCATCAACTGGCGTATAGTGCCAGATTTTCCACTTTCACCTCATGTCACAAGCCTGTCTGTCTCACCCAATTATGCCAATGATGAAACAGCTTTTGCAGCTAACCGCTCGGGGCAAGTCTGGCGTACGGACAATGGAGGCGAGAGCTGGTCACGCATCGGATCAGATTCTATTGTAATCAATGGCTCGCAGAGCTACATGTGGATTGCAATTTCTCCTGGTTTTTCCACCGACCGCTTAATACTCGTGGGCACAAACAATGGCATTTATCGCTCAGGTGATGGCGGCAACAGTTGGCAACCATTGCGCCACGCTAAGATCGGGCCATCAAAAGTGATTCACCAAATTGAGTTCTCTCCCTCTTTCAACGAAGACCGAACTGTTTTTGTTACGGTTCGTGGCAAAGGGTTGTATCGTTTGTCGCTGGATAATGTAGGATGGGTAAGATCAGTACAAAACGTTGGAGCTTCGCTTCTTAGCAAAAATATTCAATTTGTTGAATTCCGAATGTCTCCCGATTTTAAACAAGATAGTACACTTATTGGCGCATCAAGAAATAAGCTATATATATCGATAGACGGTGGTTTGATTTGGATGTTAACTGGATCATCACCCGCACCATAATGATAATCTTCCCAAAACCATTAATTCCAATCCTTAAGGAAGCCCTGAACATATGTTATTTCGAGCAGGAGGTATGCTGATTTTCGAGGAATCCTAAATTTCATAAAATGAAGATAAGAAATGAAGGGTGTAGATGAAATTACCGCGAATACGCAGTACAAACCACGCCCTATTACAATAGCGCGCCGCAATTATTGCTATAGGACGATTGTGGATAGACACAGAACTAAAGAGTGTGTTGAAAGCGTTTAACTCAGTGCACACTTAACCTGAAGCACTTCGCTGTGTTAAACGTTATATAGCAAGAGAGGTATATTACACTTTGAGAAAGAGAAATAATTTAATCAATAACGTACAAATTGTCGCTAGATATTTAGAAGGACATCCACGGCAGTTAGTACTGTGTAAATGATTACCAGAAACTATTAAAGAATCGGGTATAGTTGCTTCCATAAGTGGCCAAAACGATTACTACCACAATGCGCCGATAGAAAGTTTCTGGAGAATATTTAAACCGAATTGGTGCACCATCGGAGATCCAAAACACCACAACAAGCAATTCAGGAGATTACCGAATATATCGTCTTCTTTATATAACCAACAGCGCAAGCAAGAAAAACTGGGGTATCTATCGCCAGCACAATTTAGCCAGTAGTTCTATGCAAATCTACTTGCTGCTTAAACCAATGGCTCCATTTTTGACGCCGTATATCAGTTGTGTAGGAGCTTTATAATATAGCCTGACGAAACCAGATCCGTCATAATGTAAGTTATCGCAACATGTTCAAATGCAATAAAACCTTAAAAAAGCTATTTGATGACTATAAGACCGGGAGCAAGATAATTTCTGTCTTGGTCTTGAGTTGCGCTTTTTCCGTGCAGGCCGCAAGCTCTATTCATATCCAAGAATTAATCCAGCAGCTTGGAATTTTGCAGCAAGACCTCGTAAATTTGGAACAAGGGAAAGTTGTTTCCTTTCAGGTTACTGAGAATGACAAGAAGGAATTGGCTGCCGGTGTTGCTATCTATATTTCGTCAGCACCTGTCAAGGTTGTTGAGTTCCTCAGAAATAAAGGCATGATAGCGGTGGATACTGAAATTATTTCTCAATCGCTTATTCCGCCGCAAACGACACTCAGTTCTTTTAAAGAGTTAAATTTTAAATTGGGTGATAAAGATGAAGCGGATCTTCTAACTGCCAAACCTGGCGACACCTTTAATCTGTCCGCTCAAGAATTCAAAACCCTTCAAACCATAAAATCAGAACATGCTGATTCAATAGCAGAAGTTTACAAGAAGATTTTATTCGAACGATGGCAGGGCTATCGCAAAGAGGGTTTGAAGGGAATTGCCACTTATGATCGTGGTGCTGGCAGAGTTTCTGACTCTGGTAAGGAACTACGCACAGCCATATTAAGCAACAAAGTGCTGTTCAATCATTTTCCTGAGCTTTATCAAGCTTGGCTTAATTATCCTGGTGTCATGCCAGCTAATGCTGAAGAACGGTTTTTTTTGATTAATCGTCAGGTTGAGAATCGCTCAACCGCCGTTTTGCTGCATCGCATTATATTGGCTGAGAAAGCGGGCGGGATAATTCTTTCCCGGCAGTTTTATGTGGGACATTCCTATAATTCAAACCAGTTTATTATAGGTTGCTTACCTTATCGCAATGGCTCATTGATTTTCTACACGAATCGGACTTTTACCGATCAAGTGGCAGGTTTTGGCAGTGGTTTGAAACACTCGATCGGACGTGAACAAATGCGCCGTAGAATGGAAAAGCACTTAATTAATATAAAAAATGCCCTAAAATAAAATACGGATAATAGATCGACCCAGAAAATCGTGCGTATTTCTCGGATGCCTTTACAGTGAACGAAATATAAATCGCGGAATTCGAGTTTTTAGATTACTATTTATCGTAATGTTATCTGCATCCGGAGTTATCTGACAGCTGCTCGGATCTCTTCGCGGCAACATGTGAACATCCACTTACAAACGAGCATCTCGAGATTTCCTGCTTGTTATTTTTTAAAAATTATTTTGAGTTCAGGAAGATAAATGCCTAATTTAATCAACAAACCAATTCATATCCTAGGGATTGGCGGTATTGGCGCAGTACTTGGCTGGGTACTGGCACAGCAAGGTTATGTCGTGATTCTGGTGGACAGTGATCGCAGTAAGATAACTGAAGGTGCAAAGCACGGTGTAACGGTGGTTGCATTGGGGACACAAATTGTTCCATTCGTTCTTTTTGATGATTGGGTACCCCCGAAAGAAGGATTTATTTTGCTTTGCACCAAAACCTACGACAATGCCCAAGTACTGGCTCGTTTGTCAAATGATGCTTTTCTGATTCCAGTACAAAATGGTTTTGATCCCGATCTTGATCAACGCAACCATGCGTGTGAAGGTATTGCTTCTTTTGTTTCGGAGTGTCAGCGTGATCGTCCGATAACCAGAATTACCCGGCCGGGTAGCCTGCACATTGGGGCGCGCCGGCCCATTTCTGATGGCGAGCATGTTGAGATCATGTCATTGGCTCTGGTTTTGGGAAAGGCCAAGTTATTTCCTGTGGAACTTGTTAAGGACATACGACCTTATAAGGCAACAAAGCTTATGTACAATGCCGCCATATCACCGCTTGCGGCTGCGGCTGGCGTGGATAATGGAGAATTGTTAAGCGATCAACTGGCTAAACTGCTTTTTTTTACATTACTGCAAGAGAATTATGCGATTCTTCAAAATGCTAAAATACCACTCGCTCGTATTGGTCCTTTTCATCCGGATACCGTGTCTTTAATTTTGCGCACGCCCTGGTTGCCGGCGATGATGGCTGTATTCTTTCGTCCATCACTACGTGGTACCTATTGTTCCATGGCGCCCGATATTCATGTCGATGACGCACGTACTGAAATCGATGCGTATACTGGCCACCTGATCCGGCTTGCCGGAGAGTTTCCTTGTCCCTTGAACCGTTCCGTGTTTGCCCTCATTAATAAGATAACTTCTGAAGGTTTGAAACCAAAGTATCAACATTTGCAGAATTTGGCAGATCATTGGGCCAAAAGGATTGCGTCTTGATTTTAGTCACGGGTGGTGTTGGTTTTCTGGGTACGCATTTAGTCTCTCAATTACTTGATGAGGGTCAATTAGTTCGTGTCCTGGAGCGGCCGGGAGCTGGCGTCGATCATTTGCCGCTGAATCAGATCGAACTGATCAGTGCTGATATTCGTGATGAGCACGCGGTTAAGAAAGCTACGCGTGATTGTGAGTATGTCTATCATTTGGCGGCAGATCCTAATCTCTGGCGCCGTGACCGGCGGGAATTCGATAGTATTAATCGTCTTGGCACGCTTCACGTTATGCGGGCTGCGCTTGAGAATGGCGCCAAACGAATATTGTATACCAGTACCGAAAGCATTTTGACATCCCGTAACCCCAAGGGAGATGCGGTTGAAACACTTCGCCTCAAAGCAGGGGATATGGTTGGTCCGTATTGTCTGAGCAAGTTTCTTGCCGAAGAAGAAGTTTTTAAGATGGTGTCAGAAGGTGCTCCCATTGTTGTGGTCAGCCCCACCTTACCGGTGGGACCCGGAGATCGGCTGAAAACACCACCGACACGATTATCGTTAGCGTTTTGCAGGGGAGAGCTGCCAGCCTTTCTGGATTGCCAATTTAATCTTATTGATGCCAGAGATGTGGCGGCTGGCATGATTGCGGCGATGAAGAAAGGGAGAACGGGAATTCGTTATTTGCTGGGAGCGGAGAATCTCTTGCTTTCAGATTGGTTAAGCATTTTAAGCAAGGAAACGGGTCAACCCTTGCCGCGTTGGCGAGTTCCTTACCTGGTTGCCCTGCTTGCAGCAGGGATCAGTGAAGCATGGGCAGACCATGTCAGCGGAGAAATGCCGCTCGCCACGATAACCGGGGTACGTTTGACTCGCCGCAGTATGTTTTTTGATCCATCTGTCAGCTTGAATGAACTCGGGTTACAACCACGTCCAATAAAAACAGCCGCTCAGGATGCCATAGCCTGGTATCGATTACAGGGCTGGCTCTAGCTGCGATAAAGAATTGTACCGATTAAAGTGTCGAATATGGGTCACGATAGACCCGAGTAATTGGGGCATCATTACAACAATAAACAAGACATTTTCAAACAACTGGCATGGTTTCCTGTCAGATCAACACGATAGTGAAAAAAATTGCAGTATTATTTGCAGTGTTTAATCAATCAAATCAAATTAATAAAATCGAGGATATTTCTAATACTTGATCGAATCGCTAAGCTAAGTTCTCGGTTTTTCGCAGGCCGTTTTTATATCCGAATTTGGATAATTAGCCTGCTGGTATTCGTTCCTCTGAATCCCGGCATTGCTGCAGTGCAGGAGGTGCAGAGCTCGGCCAAAGATTCGGCAGTAATTATCTTATCGGCACCTAGCAGCATTAAAAAATTTCTTGTTAAATACCTTAGGTTTCCATCAGAACCGTTTGCTGATGCTGCTGCTGAAGAAATCTTCTTGTATCGCGCACAAAAAGAAATCCGCGATTTATTGGTCACCGAGGGTTATTTTTCCCCATCGATTTCAGTGTTGCAGCAAGTTCGGGATGATGTTGCCATACCCGAGATCAAAATTGATCCCGGCGTATTGACGCGTGTCGGTAATGTTTTGATTACATTTCAAGGTGAAGTTGCTCGTGAAGATGGCAAATATCAGGGGCGCATCGAACAGCTCCGTGCTACGTGGCCGTTGAAAGCAGGTTTACCCTTTCGCTCTTCCGAATGGGAAAAAGCAAAAGCGGCGTTGTTATCCGATGTAACCCAAGAAGAATTTGCTGCGGCGCATATTGTGAGCAGTAAAGCCACTGTTAATCCTGATAATGCGCGTGCTGATCTTTCTATCATCATTGATTCCGGGCCTGTTTTTTATTTGGGTGAAATACAAATCACCGGATTGGAACGATTTGATTCCGCATTGATCACTAACCTGGCTCCCTTTAAGACGGGTGATGTTTACCGACGGGATGTATTGCATCTTTATCAAATCACGCTGCAGAAAGGTCCGCAATTTAGCTCCGTTTCAGTCAGTGTTACGCCGGATGTCGCGCAGCATCGATCCGTTCCCGTCCAAGTAATGCTGACAGAAGCGCTATCGCAGCGTTTTGCCTTTGGCGCCGGCTACAGTTCAAATAATGGCGCTCGGGGCGAGATCAATTACCGCAATCATGATTTCTTGGATCGCGCCTGGAATTTAACCAGTATGCTGCGCCTGGAACAAAAGCGCCAAACTTTTTTTGCCGGCATTGATACTTTGCCAGATCAGAACAATGTAAATTATTCATTGGGCGCCAGCCTACAAATGACTGATATCGAGAATTTGAAAACGATTGAAGAAAAAGTCGGTATAACACGAAATTACCAAACCCAAAAAATTCAAATGCATTTGGGTCTGAATTGGCATCATGAAAGCAAGAAACCTGCCGGTGCGATTAACCAGATTAATGAGGCACTTGTCCTCGATTGGCGCTGGAGGCGTCAAGTTGTTGATGATCCAATTAATATTCGGCGTGGTGACGTGACAGAGCTGCGTATCGGCGGCGGCAGTCAGATGTTTTTGTCGGATCAGGATTTTCTTCGTACTTATGCGCGACATCAGACTTGGTGGCCCGTCGGCTCTCAGGATGTCTTTTTTTTGCGCGCGGAGATTGGCTATACGTTTGCCGCCTCGCGCTTCGGTATTCCGCAGGAATATCTATTTCGCGCCGGTGGCATTCACTCGCTGCGCGGATATGATTTTAAAGGCATTGGCGTACAAGAGGGCAATGCAGTCGTGGGCGGACTCGTCATGGTAACAGGCACTGCTGAATACACGCATTGGTTAACGCAGCAATGGGGCGTTGCCGCTTTTGCCGATATTGGCGGTGCCGAGGATCGCTGGCAAAGAATTCACCCTTTTTTAGGTTATGGCGCCGGTATCCGCTGGCGCAGTCCGGCGGGACCGATCGCGCTTGACTTGGCCCGGGGGCACGAAACCGGTTCACTACGCGTGCATTTTTCAATGGCTGTGGCATTTTGAGTTGCGTATATGATAAATCCATCCGTTGACAATCAGGTGTCAGAAAATCGCCCACGTTGGTTCAGATGGTTTGCGAGTGTGATATCGATAATGCTGGTTTGCGTTTTACTTGCCGGATATTGGCTTTTGAACAGTCAATCAGGACTGCAATGGACTTTTTCTGTCGTTCATCGATTGAGTTCCGGGGCGATTCATTTTGATGGTGTGCGAGGGGCATTGCACGATCTACGAATTGAGAATATTCATTTCGTCGACGATGAATTTAAGCTTGAGGGACAAAATATCCGTATCGTTTGGAACCCGGGTAAATTGTTTTACAAGCAGATCGCGATTGATCAATTGACAGCGGAAACATTTAAAATTCATCATTGGGCTTCGGAAGAAGATACTCCGCATAGGACATTACCTGAGAGTTTGAATCTTCCCTTGGCGTTGTCGATTCATGCGTTGACTATCGATTCGATGTATATGGCGACGGCAGAAAATAAGAGCGCCGAACTTATCATAACCAACCTTGTGCTGGCACTTGAAAGTGACGGCCATATGCATCACCTGAAATCTCTCAATTTTCATACTCCGTGGGGTTCGGTCAACGCATTGGCGGAATTTAACGGCAGCTCCCCGTTTGATTTATCAGCTCAAATTGACTTATCGGGCGTTGATCCATGGGGTGATGCGCAAATGCTGATCACGGGCAGCCTGGAGCGCATGAAGATTCAAGCCAGCACGGTGCAATCCACGATTACGGGAGATTTGCAGCTGCAATTACATCCTTTTGCAGATAATCCTGTGGTACAACTGGATGCGAATATCGAACAATTGAACCCTGCCAGTTTTATAGCTGCATCACCCCAGGCCAGTCTTTCGCTATCCGCGCATTTTGCGCAAAATGACTCCGGGCAACTGCAAGGCAAGGTGCGAATTGAGAACCATGCGACTGCTCCATACGATGCTGGTGGTCTTCCTTTATCTCTATTCAGCACGCAGGCATGGATTACTTCGGAATCTTTGAAATTGCAGGATATTGACGTGCAAATGGATGGTGATGGATTGCTTCGCGGTGATTTAATTTGGCATTGGGATGAGCAGTTCGGATCAGCCGATATACGGGTCGAACGATTAAATCCATATCATATCGATAGCCGTTTGCAAGCGGCGCAAGTTTCCGGGCAAATCCAATGGTCCGGCAATGTGCAAACACAGTCTGCACGTATTCATCTTCAGGATAAATCGGTCAATTTAGCAGCAGTGATTGCTCGATCCAGAGAGAATGTCACACTTGAACAATTGAATTTGCAGCGTAATCAATCACAATTTACCGGTCGCGGCAAGCTTGCGCTTGGCCATGAGAAATTATTCGAACTGTCAGGCCAGCTGGCAAATTTTAATATTGCGGATTTTGTCCGTACAGTGGATTCAAATCTGAATGCGGTTCTTCATTTATCCGGGCAATTGTCGCCACACGTTTCTGGTGTCTTAAAGTACACGATTCAAAATAGCCGCTTAGCGAAATCTCCAGTAAGCGGTTCTGGTGAAATCGCTTTTAACGGCCTGAATGCGTTTGATGGAAAAGTGGAATTAAAAGCGGGATCCAATCATCTGGTGGCGCAGGGGAGCATGGGTGCGAAAGGGAATGCATTCGATCTGCGTCTTAAAGCGGCGGATTTGGCGCAATTGGGATTCGGATTGGCGGGTGATTTACAAGCGCACGTGAACCTTACCGGTAGCTTTGAAGCACCCGATCTAGATCTGAAACTTACAAGCAAGCGATTGTATCTGCAGGACAATAGAAGTGTGTCAGGAGTTGCTGTCGATGCGAGTCTGCACAATGAGGTCATTTCGCTGGAAGCTTTGATTGAGCATTATGATGCGCATGAGAAAATTGCAATCAAGAAGTTGACAATCGGTACTCAGGGAAAAATTTCGAACCATAACCTATCGATTAAAGCGCAAATCAATGAGAATATTACTTTTCGGTTAGCGGCAGCAGGCGGAGTGGATCCTAAAAAACCTCTGCAATCGTTGCGTTGGACTGGTCAATTTACTGAAATTGCGACCACCGGCAAAATGCCGGTGCGCTTGTTATCACCTGCGGCATTTTCAGTCAGTGCCCAATCGGTTTCTTTGGATCAGGCTAGATTCTCCATATCGGGTGGATTTGCCAGCCTTGATCAATTGCATTGGACATCGAAGGACTGGAAAACTCAGGGCAACTTTTCCGGTATTGCTTTATTTCCTGGTTCGCAGCAAGCATTCAATCAATCCCCCCTGCAATTGGGTGGTCACTGGAATTTTGTTTCTACCCAGCAATTAATGGGCAATTTGAAAATTTTTCAGGAGCAGGGTGATTGGTATCTGCCCGGTGAAGTGCCACAGCCATTGGGTATGGAAAAGTTGCAGTTGATAGTGACCGCCGAGCGCGGAAAATTAATCAGTGAATTCAACTTATTCAGCCAATCTATCGGCTCCATCACAGCTGATTTGACAATGCCGATCAAGCAATCCGCATCCAGTTGGTCCATTTCCCATGAGTCGGCATTGCATGGCAAGGTCAACGTGGATATCAATACCTTTAACTGGTTTAATGCCCTGCTTGACGGCAGCATGAGTGCAGAGGGACAGATTCAGGCTCATGTCGATATTCAAGGTACGTTGCAGCAGCCGGATTTCAGTGGAACAGTTTCCGGTAGTAAATTGAGTGTGGTATTACTGGATCAGGGAATCAATTTACAGCAAGGTACACTGGCGGCAAGATTTCATCAAACGGATTTAAAAATTGATCGGCTTCATTTTATTACACCTCATGAAGTGCCTCCGGATAAGCGCTTGTTTGGTGATTTCGAATCGGAGGATATGCGGGGATCGTTAACTATTACCGGCAATATCGGGCTTGCCGGTAATGAAAGTCGGATGGATTTCACAATTCATCAATTGCCGCTGGTGCATAAAGCTGAATACTGGGTCATTGCGTCCGGTTCCGGAGAAATCCGATTCCAGAATAGTCGATTGAATTTGAAAGGGAATTTATGGGCCGACGCGGGTTTGTTGCTGCAACCGCCAGAAGGCCACCCGGAATTGGCGGAAGACATTGTTTTTGTAAACGCTCCAGAGCAAACCGTGCAAAACTTGTCGCTGCTTTTAAACATGAGCCTCAATTTAGGCGAAAGATTCCATATTCGCGTGGCTGGTCTGGAAGGACGGCTTACCGGTCAATTGCAGGTTCAAAGTGATGAAAACAATAAACTGAAGCTCAACGGCACCATTGCGACGCAGGATACTTCGTTTAAGGCATACGGTCAGAACCTTTCGGTTAAACGTGGAATTGTCAGCTTCCAGGGTCCTTTGGATGATCCGGAATTAAATATTCTGGCGCTTCGGGAAAATCTGGCGGTAGAAGCCGGAGTTGAGATTATGGGCTCGGTGCGTTACCCGCGTGTAAAGCTTATATCGACTCCGGATGTTCCTGATACTGAAAAGCTCTCCTGGATCGTATTGGGAAGAAAACCGGATGCAAGCGGCTTGGATACATCCGTGTTGTTAGCGGCTGCCGGATCGATATTAGGCGGTCAATCAGGAGGGGGTATTACGGAAAAAATCAGTGCTGCCCTGGGGGTTGATGAAATCTCCTTCAGACAGGCCGGTGTCGGCAGTTCATTGACCGGGCAAATTGGTGTGGTTGGAAAGCGTTTATCGTCGCGTGCCTACCTGAGCTATGAACGTGGCCTGACAGCAACGACAATGGGCATCACAAAACTGACCTACAATCTTACGCCAAAAGTGACTATTGTTACTCAAGCAGGTGAAGACAGCGCAGCTGATCTGTTTTATACGATTCAGTTTGATTGAATGGATTATACGAATTATCAATTTTTAACTCATGAATCCTGGTTTTTTGTTACACCCATTAAATATTTGCAGCACAAAAATATTTACATTAATTTTTTGTCATTCACCCGGTTGCAAGGTGACCGATACATCAATAGTCGCGTTTTTTCGCAATACCGTGATCTTGATGGTATCGCCGACTTTATAGTTATCAATGCGGGAAAGTAATTTATCTACTGAATCAATAGGCTTGTCCTCGACAGCCACAATAATATCTTTTGCGATGATGTTACCTTCCGGCGTGATCGTCGCGCCCTGAAGTCCGGCTGTATCTGCAGCGGATCCGGGGCTGATACTCAAAATGACAACTCCGGTAACTTTCAGGTGTTGAGTCAATCGATCATTGAGCTTGGTATCGACCGTGATACCCATTGCCGGGCGAATATATTTGCCGCGGCTGATGATTTGCGGAACAACGCGATTGACGGTATCGACCGGTACAGCAAAACCAATTCCGGCACTGGCGCCGCTGGGACTGTAGATGGCGGTATTAATGCCAATCAGGCGGCCTGCAGAATCCAGCAGAGGTCCACCGGAATTGCCTGGATTGATGGCAGCATCGGTCTGAATTAGATTGTCAATGGTGCGGCCGTCACCGCCCGGGAGCGATCGATCCAATGCCGAAACAATGCCGGTAGTCAATGTCCAATCCAAGCCAAAGGGGTTACCGATGGCGAATACTTTTTGCCCGACTTTGAGGTCATGGCTGGTACCCAAGGGAACCGGGGTCGGTCTTTGGAAGCCGATACCTATTCGTAACACTGCAATATCGTGCGCCGGACTCGCGCCTACTAGCGAAGCCTTATAATCACGCCCATCGGTCAGGCGTACGGTAGCTTCGCTGGCACCCTTGATCACATGGAGATTGGTAATGATGTGGCCGTGGTCATCCCAAATAAAACCTGAACCGGTTCCGCTGGGGACCGAGAAGATATTGCGCGTCCAAGCATCCATAACGCGTTGGCGGGTAGTGATAAATACCACTGAAGCGCGTGAGTTTTCAAATAATTCAATTGTGCTTCTTTCGTCTTCAGCCAGATTGCCGCGTGCTTGGACTACTCGTGGTTCAGCACCTTCAAGTCTATCATCAGAGGAAAAATAGCCCGGCTGAAGCGTATCTGGAAAATAATGGTAAAGAAAGCTATGAAAAAACAGTGCCAGCAATACGACAGCCAATGAAATAGAGATAAAGCGGGGTAGCGTGGGCATGGATAATTGTTCCTGTGGTTTTATTATTTATATCATTGGATTGTGGATTTTGCCCAGCGTATTAAATCCTGTTCACCCATCGCGCCGGATTGGCGGGCAATTTCTCTGCCATTCTTAAATAGCGCCAACGTTGGAATACTGCGAATTTGGTAACGAGCAGCCAGACCTTGTTCTTCTTCGGTATTTACTTTGGCGAGACGCATTCCCGGTTCCAGAGGGGCAGCTGCCTTGGCGAAAGCCGGGGCCATCATACGGCACGGGCCGCACCACGGCGCCCAAAAATCGATTAGCACCGGGATATCATTGTTGGAAATATGCCGGTTAAAGTGATCTTCTGTCAGTTCAACCGGTAATGCGGTAAATAATGCTTGATGACAGGCGCCGCATTTTGGTGCTGCAGTCAGGCGATCTGCCGGTACACGATTGGTCGCATGGCAGTGCGGGCACACGATGTGTAAAGACATGATTGGTTTTCCTTGCTAATTTTTGATAATGGATAAATCAATTGCTAGCTCTGGTTCAGTTCGGATGCCCTCAAACGGGTGCGTAGCGATTCAACTTCTTCGATCAGATCGGCAACCAGGCCGGCCAATTCTGGGTTGCATTCGAAATTCCGTTCAATTGCAACTATCCGCTTAATGCGTAAGAAGCTATGGCTATCAAATATCCATACATTCGGATCCGTATCGATGAGATTTTTATCTGACAACAAACCCCACTGAACATGTTCAACAATCCATTCCCGGCTCACCTGGCAGCTTCGCGCCAAATCATCCAAACTGAGCATAGTGTCTTCGAGTAAGATGGCATCGATTTCTTGCAACATAGTTTAGACTCCAAGATTCTGGCGCGGATTAAACGCGAGTTCATGCGCCATGGTTTGGTAAAATTTTCGTGCTTTTTCTGTCGCAGCGGATGGTAGCACGACCTCCAGCACTAAATATAAATCACCGGGCGTGGCCGCTGGAATACCGCGGCCTTTTAAACGCAGTTTGCGGCCGGATTGGGAATTTTCCGGTACCCGCACGTCGACCAGGCCATCGGGTACCGGTATCTTGACTGTGGCGCCCAGCGCAGCTTCCCACGGAGCAACAGGTAATGCGGCATAAATATCTTTGCTCTCGATCCGATAGCGGGGGTGCGGTTTGAAATGAACTTCCAGAAACAAATCTCCGGAGGCTTCTCCAGCATGACCGAGGCCACCTTGTCCGGCGAGCCGGATCACTTGTCCGGCATGTACTCCCTTGGGAATGCGCACATTTAACGTATGATCCACGAGTATGGTGCGTCCCTGATGGTCCAGTTTGGGCATGCGCAGTGTCAGACTGCGTGTTGTGCCGCCATAGCTGTCTTCCAGATCGAGCATAATTTTTGCGTGATGATCTTCACCACGCATCCGATGAGTGCGCCGGGCATCAGCTCCCATTTGATTTCTAAATAATTGCGAAAAGAAGTCGCTGAAATCCGCTGTCTGTGCATCGCTAAATCCTTGTCCTGTGAATTCAAAACCCGCATCCCAGCCGGGGGGCGGCTGAAAATCACTGCCAGCCTGAAATCCCTGTTGTTCTAATTGATCATAAGCAGCCCGTTTCTCCGGATCGGATAACACCGTATAAGCTTCATTGATTTCTTTCATTTTCTGCTCGGCATTTATCTCTTTGGAAACATCCGGGTGATATTTGCGCGCCAGTCGGCGAAATGCTTTCTTGATTTCATCAGCCGTCGCATCGCGCGCAATGTCAAGCGTTTTATAATAATCCTTAAATTCCAAGTTAATTCTCCTGGCTCAGTGCGTTAGTACATCATGAATATTATGGCCGCTTTGAGCTAAATAAAAAAGTTTTGATTGCGAAAAAATTTATCCCATTGAGTTTACTCGGCAATACGTATGGCACGATTTAAGATCCATCTAATCAATATATTGGTTCTTCTAGCCTAAAGTCTATCTGTTAATTTGCCACAGCAGTAAAGATTGCCGATGGCAGGATGATTAATTACATTACTGTGGTGAAGAAACGGTTGGGTTGATGGTTGTGCTCGCTTCAATAGTCATAATTTTGAAGTGCAGCAACCTGGAGAATTAAGCTGGGACATACTGCCTAAATATAAGACTGGTGAGGATTCATCGATAGCGCACACCATGCTTAACCTCATGCTTGGTTTCGCTACACGCACAAGTGGAAGATCTATTGCGGATTGTCAAACAATCATTCGGTTATGCAAAGCTAGTCATCATGGAACATTCAAAAATGCGCGACAGTTTTGTTGGCTGTTTGTTTTGGTTAATTTCTATTAATCAGATTTTTTAAGATTATGTGCAAAATTTGAATGTCATAAGTTAATAAATAGACAGTAGCTTCAACCTCAGAATCTAGATGCTATTCATGAGGTTGAGCATGGATAGCAATTTTATTTTTTCAGAGCGTCGCATTGATCAAGGAATGCTTGCCGCGCAGCTTCATCGTCCTTCAAATCCGCAAGCGAGGATTCCAACCCCTTCCCGGCGCAATTTACCGCATTCGCTTCGGGTACTCCGCCGCAACCGATCAGAGAAAAACAAAGGACAATCATGCAAGCGACGCTATATTTTTTAAAATTCATCTAAAATCTTCCTCTATAAAATATTTATTAGGGTTTGTGGGTGATACTCGATCTCTCAATCGTTTGACGTCGGTTCGGACACATGAACCTAGCGGCGTATTTTACCTTAATCCATGCTTTTTGTATTTTTACTATATCTGATCCGAGCGGAGTGTACTAAGAATGTGCCGAATTTACTCATAAACTACGGACCCGTTCGTTGCACTCCGTGTATTCGGCTTACGGTTTAATGCGTTCAGCAATCTAAAAAGCCAAACCAAAATATGCTAATCTGGTTTCATATCTGTATACTTCGTAGTATTTTGAAAGATTTCTATCGACTATAAGCAGTATTACTTACTGGAGCCGGCCAATGAAGTTTTCAATTTACCGCTATGATCCCGATAAAGATGAGAAACCATACATGCAGGATTACGACGTTCAGTTGGCTGCGACGGATAAAATGCTATTGGATGCGTTGTTGCGAATCAAGTCGATTGATGATAGCTTGAGTTTACGCCGTTCCTGCCGTGAAGGGGTGTGCGGATCGGACGCGATGAATATCAACGGACGTAATGGATTGGCGTGCATAACGCCGCTTAAAAGTCTGAAAGATCCGGTTGAAATACGTCCGTTACCTGGATTGCCGGTGATTCGTGACTTAATCGTGGATATGACGCAATTTTTCCAGCAATACCATTCGATCAAGCCTTATTTGATCAATAATGATCCGCCGCCTGAAACGGAACGGTTGCAGTCACCGGAAGAAAGAGCTGCTCTGGATGGCGTCTATGAGTGCATTTTATGTGCTTGCTGTACTACAGCTTGTCCTTCCTTCTGGTGGAATCCGGATAAGTTTGTCGGACCGGCGGGATTATTGCAGGCCTATCGTTTTCTCGCTGATAGCCGTGATCAGGCAACCGCCGAGCGCTTAGATAATCTGGAAGATCCTTATCGGTTGTTTCGCTGTCATTCGATCATGAATTGTGTCGATGCGTGCCCTAAAGGCTTGAATCCAACCCAGGCAATCGGCAAAATCAAAGATATGATGGTTAAGAGAATGGTATGAAAGAATTTGAGCGTGCATGCTGGCGTTGTCGGCGTGGTATGCTTGAACTGGATATCGTGCTGCAACGGTTCATGGATCAAAATTACCGGCAGCTTGACGAAGCAGGATTGCTGCAATTTGAACGATTACTGGCATTGCCGGATAATGATTTGTGGGATCTGATCAGCGGAAAGCAAGTCAATTGTGACACGCAGTGGCAACCGGTATTGGAATTGCTGCAAAAGAACTAGATCCGGGTGTTCTCATCAACACCGTTGATCCGTTAACAATGCATACTGTTTAATGTTGCAATTTGTGGAGATGTAATATGGCACAAGAAGGCAAAGCGACTCTGAATTTGAATAATGGTAGCGATCCTATCGAGCTACCGGTTTTATCCGGGACCATGGGTCCGGATGTGATTGATATTCGTAAGTTACATGCACAAAGTGGCTTGTTTACTTATGATCCCGGTTTTTTGTCAACCGCCAGTAATAATTCCGCGATTACTTTTATTGATGGCGACAAAGGAATTTTGTTGTATCGCGGCTATCCGATTGAGCAATTGGCGCTGCATTGTGATTTTATCGATGTGTGTTATTTGCTGCTGCAGGGTGAATTGCCAACGCCCGGGCAAAAGTCGGAATTTGATGGTGAAATCAAAAGCCATTCGATGTTGCATGAGCAGTTGGTACGATTTTATAGCGGGTTTCGTCGCGATGCTCACCCTATGGCGGTGATGGTCGGAGTGGTCGGGGCTCTATCGGCATTTTATCATGACGCTTTGAATATTTCAGATCCGTTGCATCGCGAACAATCCGCATTGCGATTGATTGCAAAATTGCCGACGATTACTGCGATGGCTTATAAGTACAATATTGGACAACCATTTGTTTATCCGCAAAATAAATTGAACTATGCTGAGAATTTCTTGCACATGATGTTTTCTGTTCCGACGGAGAAATACGAAGCAAATCCGGTGATTGTGCGCGCATTGGATCGAATATTGATTTTGCATGCGGATCACGAACAGAACGCTTCCACTTCGACCGTGCGCTTGGCGGGGTCCAGCGGCGCTAACCCATTTGCTTGTGTTTCTGCCGGTATTTCCTGCCTATGGGGACCGGCGCATGGCGGAGCGAACGAAGCTTGCTTGCATATGCTGGAGGAAATCGGTGATGTTTCGCGCATTGACGAATTTATTCAACGCGCAAAAAACAAGGAGGATAACTATCGGCTGATGGGTTTTGGTCATCGCGTCTATAAAAACATGGATCCGCGGGCAAAGCTGATGCGCGAAACTTGCCATGAAGTTTTGAATGAATTGGGTTTACAGAATGATCGTTTGTTCAAACTTGCATTGCAACTCGAAAAAATTGCATTGGAAGACGATTATTTCATTTCTCGCAAGCTCTATCCTAACGTCGATTTTTATTCCGGCATTGTGCAACGCGCATTAGGTATTCCAACCAGTATGTTCACCGCGATTTTTGCGATGGCAAGAACAGTTGGCTGGGTAGCGCAATGGAGCGAGATGGTCTCTGATCCGGATTATAAAATCGGGCGCCCCCGTCAGCTCTATACCGGCGCAGCCATGCGGGATATCGCCAGCTCGTTTTCTCAAAAATAGTCATCCTTGATAAAAGCTGCCATTTTATGAACAAGTCGTTGATGGAAGAAACTCTTTTATCTGGAACTAACGCAAGTTTTATAGAAGCGGTTTATGAGGAATATCTGCATAACCCTAACTCTGTTGCATTGGTTTGGCGTGAATACTTCGATAAACTGGCCAGGCAGCCGGATCCTGTTGCTGCTAAATCTTCAGTGAACAGGGTTGCCATTGTTCCGGTCACAAAATCTTCCGGCTTGGAAATTCAAGCCGCGCTCCCGGAAGTGATGCCGATTGATTCTAATGACAGTAAACAAGTGGCCGTACTGCAACTGATCAACATGTATCGAAGTCTCGGATTGAATCAAGCCAATCTTGATCCTCTCGGACTCAAACAACAATTGACCATCCCCGAATTAAATCCGGCGCATTTCGGATTTGCCGATGCGGATATGGATAAAGTATTTAATACCGGTTCATTAGTCGGGCCTGATCATGCTTCGTTACGTGAAATTTTGCAAATCCTGCGCAAGACCTACTGCGGCTCGATTGGCGCCGAATATATGTATATTTCTTCAGTCGAACAGAAACGCTGGATACAGGCTCGACTGGAAGGACAGCGATCCAATCCGGATTTTTCCATTGAGGCCAAGCATCATATTCTTGAACGACTCACAGCAGCAGAGGGACTGGAGAATTATCTGCATACCCGCTATGTTGGACAGAAACGTTTTTCGGGAGAAGGTAATGAGAGCCTGATTCCACTGTTGGATAGCTTGATTCATCGTGCAGGGAAAGCGGGTATTCAGCAAATTGTAATGGGAATGGCGCATCGTGCACGGCTCAATGTGTTGGTAAATACTCTGGGGAAAATGCCAGCCGATTTGTTTCGCGAATTTGAAGAAAAACAACCGCAGTACTTGCCATCAGGCGATGTGAAATATCACCAGGGTTTTTCATCCGCCATTAAAACATCTGAAGGTATTGTGCGTTTGGCATTGGCTTTTAATCCTTCGCATCTGGAAATTGTTAATCCGGTTGTCGAGGGTTCGGTGCGTGCCCGTCAGCATCTGTTAAACGATAAACTGGGGGATCGCGTATTGCCTGTATTGATTCACGGCGATGCGGCGTTTGCAGGACAGGGCGTAGTGATGGAAACGTTGAATTTGTCTCAGACACGGGGCTATGGTACTGGCGGGACGGTGCACATTATCATTAATAATCAGATCGGATTTACCACTTCAGATCCGCGTGATAGCCGTTCCACGTTGTACTGCACCGATGTCGTCAAAATGATTGAGGCGCCAATTTTTCATGTCAATGGCGATGATCCGGAAGCGGTTGTCATGGTGACTGAGTTGGCGTTTGATTTCCGTATGCGCTTTCATAAGGATGTTGTGATCGATATGGTGTGTTTTCGTCGCCTGGGTCACAATGAGCAGGATGAGCCGATGGTGACGCAACCCAAAATGTACCGGATCATTAACCAGCACACCGGCACTCGCAAGTGCTACGCCGATAAGCTGATTGCCGAGGGCATAATCCAATCGGAAGATGCGGATAATCTTATTAAATCTTATCGTGATGCTATGGATGAAGGTGTCAATCCTAACAAGGCTGTTTGTTATGATTATAAATCTCCATATTCCATCAACTGGGAGCCTTTTTTAAAACCATTTAAATGGAATAAGCGGATTAGGGCTGGCGTTGCAATACAAACGCTGAAACAACTTGCCATAAGGTTGACGGATGTTCCTGAGGGGTTCAAGCTGCATTCGCGCGTGGAAAAGATCATCGCTGATCGGAGTTTGATGGGTAAGGGTGAGTTGCCTCTGGATTGGGGAATGGCGGAGAATCTGGCTTACGCCACCCTGCTGAAGGAAGGTTATCCGGTAAGGTTGTCCGGCCAGGATTCTGGTCGTGGCACATTCTTTCACCGTCATGCTGTATTACATGATCAGGTAGCAGCGGATCAGAACGAACGTATTTATGTGCCATTACGTCATCTTTATCCAGAGCAACCGGATTTTGTCGTGATTGATTCGATGCTATCGGAGGAGGCGGTACTGGGGTTTGAATATGGTTATGCAACGACGCAGCCCAATGAATTGATAATCTGGGAGGCGCAGTTTGGCGATTTCGCCAATGGTGCGCAAGTAGTAATCGATCAGTTTATTGCCTCGGGTGAAGCTAAGTGGGGGCGCGTATGTGGTTTGGTGATGATGTTGCCGCACGGTTATGAAGGACAAGGGCCTGAGCATTCTTCCGCTCGGTTGGAGCGTTTTTTGCAGTTATGCGCGGACTACAATATTCAGGTTTGCATACCTTCAACACCGGCACAAATGTATCATTTGCTTCGCCGGCAAATGATCAGACCGATACGCAAACCGTTGATCATCATGAGTCCCAAGAGCATGTTGCGCCATAAAGGATCGGTGTCGAGTCTGGATGAACTGGCGCATGGATATTTTTACCCGGTTATTTCCGAAACCGACAGCCTGGATCCGAGAACTATCAGGCGGATTATTGTTTGTAGTGGGAAAATATACTATGAATTATTGGCTTACCGTAAGGAACAACGCATCAAGGACATGGCGATTATTCGATTGGAACAATTATATCCATTCCCGCATGAAGAATTTCAAGCTGAGATCGATCGCTTTCGCAAGGCCAAAGAGGTCATTTGGTGCCAGGAAGAGCCAGGCAACCAGGGAGCATGGCATCGCATTCAACATTATCTTCTGCGCCATATGCGGTCCGATCAAGAGTTGGGTTATGCGCTGCGTGCTTCTGCAGCGTCGCCGGCCGTTGGTTATATGGCAAGGCATAAATTTACGCAGAATGAATTAATTGTGGCAGCATTCAGGGATAAAATATAGAAAGAGGGCACCATGTTAGTTGAAGTCAAAGTACCCGTATTATCTGAATCTGTAGCTGATGCTACACTGATTTCCTGGCATAAAAGAACAGGAGACCATGTCAATCGATCGGAAAATTTGATCGATATAGAAACCGACAAGGTCGTGTTGGAATTACCTGCTCCCAGTGCAGGCGTATTGACCAAAGTGCTGAAAAATGATGGTGCTACCGTTACCAGTGGTGAAGTGATTGCCATGATTGAGACCGAAGCTACTGGGGTTACCGACGTTCAACCGCTTCAATCGGATAGTCAACCGGCTGCCGCTACTGAAAAAAAAGCATCAATTGCTACCGAGAAAAATACAGAAAATTCTGATGTTGATGATAGCAATCAAGCAATACCCATGTTGATGCCAGCTGCGCGAAAATTAGCCGAGGAAAACAATTTGAAAGCCACGGAAACTTCTGCAATTAAAGGCAGTGGTTTGGGGGGACGTATAATCAAGGAGGATGTGCAAGCCTATATGGAGCGCAAATCCAACGCCTCCCTGGAAATTGAATCCAAACCTGAGACTATCGTTACTTCCAAGGCAGGGATGCGTACTGAGCGCAGAGTCGCCATGTCACGGCTGCGGCAACGCATTGCAGAGCGTTTAATAGAATCACAATCTACCGCAGCGATTTTGACCACCTTCAATGAAGTTAACATGCAGGCGATCATAGACTTGCGTACACGCTATAGAGCTGAATTTGAGAAGGAATATGGCGTAAAACTGGGTTTTATGTCGTTCTTCATAAAAGCGGTTATTGCTGCGCTTAAGAAATACCCTGTTATCAACGCCTCGGTTGAGGGCAATGAAATTATCTATCACGATTTTTACGATATCGGCATCGCTGTTGGCAGTCCACGGGGGCTGGTGGTGCCGATCATCCGCGATGCAGATCGTTTGACACTGGCGGAAATTGAGTTGCAGATTGCTGATTTTGCCCAGCGTGCCCAGAATGGTAAATTGACCATTGAAGAACTTAGTGGTGGCACTTTTTCAATTACTAATGGTGGTGTGTTTGGCTCCATGCTATCGACGCCTATCATTAATCCGCCGCAAAGCGCCATTCTTGGTATTCATGCCACCAAGGAAAGACCGGTGGTAGAGAATGGACAAATTGTGATCCGTCCAATGAATTACCTTGCGTTGTCCTATGATCATCGAATTATCGACGGTCGGGAAGCGGTATTATCGTTGGTAGCAATGAAAGAGGCGTTGGAATATCCGATGAGCCCATTACTGGAAAAAATAAACTGATTATTGTAATGGATTAATCGCGATACAGCGTTCACCGATCCAGCGGCCTGACGTTTCAGCTGATGCGTGCACCAGATTGCCACCGATAGTGCTGTCGAATTCGGTATTTCCCGTAAAATTTTCCGGACTGGTAAAGCTACCTTGAGCAAAGCCGTTTCCCTGAAAATGCTGATTGAAGCATGCCAGATCGAGCTGATAGCGATTTCCTGTGCGGGTAGCATTTTGCACTGTGCAGCCGGAGCGATCTTCATAAAAATAAGTGGGGATTTCTTGCTTTGCCATTTCCTCGGTAATACAAATTTTTGACTTAGCTGAGCCATTTTCGATTTCAGGTAATTTAAGCCCATAGCGGCGAGCAAGGGTGCTCAGTTGCTGCATTTGTTCTGATGGAATATGCGGCACTAACGCTAAAAGTTCGGAACGAGTGGTAACTTCCCATAGGCCTGGGCGAATGTGCTCATGTGCAAAACTAGGCGCTATGAAGATAAGTGTTAACAAACTTGCAATAAGAGTTATTCGCATGAAATGTCCGCAGTGTGTTTCTTGATATTAAAGTCTAACAAAAGTTTCGTTAAATCGCGCCGATAAATAGCGGGTTTGGCAATGAAAATTGATTTCGGGTTTTTATAACCTCCCAGAGTGAAACAGGAAATCTTAATTTCTTGGCGCGTGGCAGCATATAAGTTGTGATCATATCTTTATAATAATTGATTATTTATATTCACACTATCATCTGCTGTATATTTCAAACTTTCCTTTGAGGTGTAGAACATATGGAATGGCAAGGCTGGTTTACGTTAGGGTTATGTATTGCGGTTCTGGCAACACTCATTTCTACTCGAATTGGTCCTCATTTGATCATGATCGGAGCATTGACGCTATTGAGCGCACTTGGAATTCTAAGCAGCTCCGATGCATTGAGTGGCTTTAGTAATTCTGGTCTGATTACGGTTGCAGGCATGTTTGTGGTAGCGGCCGGCATGCATGCCTCCGGCGCGATTGATCTGCTTGTCAATACGTTATTGGGTAGACCTGCGACTCCGCGTGCAGCGCTAAATCGCATGTTTTGGCCGGTTGCATTTTTGAGCAGCTTTCTTAACAATACGCCAGTGGTAGCTACGATGATTCCGGCAATTTATAGTTGGTCGAGGAAGATCGGAATTTCACCTTCCAAGCTTATGATTCCACTGAGTTATGCGGCAATTTTGGGCGGTACGGTGACGCTGATCGGAACTAGCACCAATCTGATTGTCAATGGACAATATCAGACATTGACCGGTGAGCCTGGATTTTCTTTGTTTTCGATCACTGCAGTTGGAATACCAGTAGCGATAGCTGGTTTTTTATTTATGTGGTTATTTTTCCCTAAGCTGTTGCCGGATCGCACTCAAGGTCAAGCTTTTTCCAATCTGCGGGAATTTACACTGGAAGTTTCTATCGCACCTGATGGCCCTTTGGTTGGAAAAACGATCGAACAAGCCGGACTAAGGCATTTGCAACGCGTGTATTTGATTGAAATTGAGCGCAACGGAATAGTATTGACCGTTGTAACCGCCGATGAAGTGCTTCAAGGTGGGGATCGTCTGGTATTTGCCGGCGATACCGACGCAATTTCTGATTTGTTGCGTATTAAGGGAATTGTGCCATCAGCCGAGGAAGGGCAAGCGCAAACATTTGCCGAACGGCATCCTGAGCGGCGCCTGGTGGAAGCAGTGGTATCACCCCATTGTACTGCGGTGGGATATGCCATCCGCGATGCACGATTCCGTGCTCGCTATGGTGCAGCTGTTCTGGCTGTGGCACGACATGGCGAGCGTATCAAGGGTAATCTCGGCAGCATTATTTTGCAAGCAGGGGATACATTACTGCTGGAAGCCAGACCGGCCTTTGTCACCCGGCAACGCTACAATAAGGATTTTTTGCTGATTAATGACCTGAATACGGAAGCACCGCGTCATGAAAGGGCTTATGTTGCCTGGATGATTTTATTGGGCGTGATTACAGCCGCCAGCTTTGAGGTAATCACTATGCTCAATGCTGCATTGATTGGTGCCGGATTGATGATTATTACCGGCTGTTGTACTGCCAATCAAGCGGAAAGAAGTCTGGATTTAAAGGTCATCATCACGATTGCGGCATCATTTTCGCTGGGCATGGCGCTGGAAAAAACCGGAGTTGCCAAATACCTTGCCGAAAACATCGTTGATCTGAGTGGAGGCACGCCGTGGCTGTTGCTGATTCTGACGTATATAACCATTTCATTGTTAACTGAAGTTATTACTAATAATGCCGCAGCGCTTTTAATGTTGCCGATTGTGTTGGAGATTACAGAAAAAGCCGATTTGAATAATGTTCCTTTTGTATTTGCCATCATGATGGCGGCCTCCGCCAGCTTTGCGACACCTCTAGGATATCAAACCAATATGATGGTGTATGGGCCTGGCGAATATCGTTTCATTGATTTTCTCCAAGCGGGTATTCCAATGAATATCATTGCAGGTGTGGTCACTATCACGGTTTTATTGATTGGATGGCCGTTGACTAAATGATTGGGATGAATCAATTAAAGAATGAAATAAAGCATATATTCTTTTTATTTTCATTGATTCTGATGAATGATTATCTTCTATCATAGTTGCAACTGATTAAGTCACCGGAGAAAACTGTACATGTCATTAAAAAAATCAATTAATGAGTTTGGAGATTATCTAGGTGATAAAGAATCATTGTTGGAAAAGAATTACCCAAGAATTGCAGAAATAATCCAATTACACTGGGGATATAAAGAGATTTATCAATATATCAATAAATTGCTTGTGGTTGATAAGGATAGAAATCGGCAGGGATTCCCAGCGCAGGTATTGCAGGAAATCTATAAATTACAAGAGATACATGAGAAGCTATTTCCTGACTTAAACGTATTACCAAATGGTTGATTGCAATATTGCTCCTTAAGTTGTAAATGAAAATTCAATTTTTTATTTACCTTTCTATTGTGAAGTATGCTGATTTTCAGGGAGTCCAAAGTTTCATAAAATGAAGATATGAAATGGAGGATGGAGATGGAATTACCCCCGCACCCAATATAGTCAGGAATTTAGGGAGCAATCAGTTAAGTTTTTTAAAGAAAGTGGATTGACTCTGGTTGAAGCAGGGAAACGGCTGTTATTACCCACGAAAGGAACATTATAGAATTGGATTTATGCTGATAAACAAGGTGAACTCGCAACGGATAGGTAATCATCAGAAGCTGCTGATCGAACTTGAACAGGGCTATCCAGAGTCAAACGGGAGTTAGTGGAAGTCAAGATGGAGCGTGATTTTATAAAAAATGTGCTGGACGTATTTCGCGAAGCTTAGTTGTTACATTTGGCGGTGAAAGAGGGTTTGATTGAATCGGTGCTACAAATATATTCGGTTACGACTTATGCGTCGAGTACTGGTTGTTTCTGAGATTGGCTTTCATGTCAGGAGAGTACGTTTACCTAGTGAGAAAATGCCAGGTTGGAAATTGAAATACTAGCTGCACACCGACGTAAACGAGAAATCTACAGCGCAAAGCGCTTGCTAGAGGATCACGGTGTACAGACCACGCTATACCATGTTCGGACATTGCGCAAGAAGCTGGGCTTGCGTTGTAAGCAAAGGCTAAAATTCAAGGTAACGCACCGATTCTAGACACAATTTGCCAGTCGCACCTAATATTTTGAACCGGGAATTTGCTGTTGGTGAAGTATGGGTCAGTGCCATCCCGTATATTCCTACGGACGAAGGTGGATTGTATTTGGCTGGAATAAAACAGCTGTTTAATGATGAACTGGTGTGGGCTATGCCATGAATGAGAGAATGATAAAGAGCCTTCCGTGAGTCGTAAAGGAGATTGCTATGAAATGCTTCGATGAAAAGCGTCTGAATGCTTAAAAACGAATTGGTACACCATCGGAGATTCAAAGTACGACAACAAGCCATCCAGGAGATTGGCGAATATATCGAAATCTTTTATAACCGTCAGAGAAAGCAAGAAAGATTGAACTATTTGTCACCGGCAAATTTTACAAAGCGATACTATGCAAATCTACTCGCTGCTTAAACCGTTGAGTCTCATCTTTTAATGAATGGTTGGTCCGCCTTCTCGAAATATTGCATCAACAGCCAGCGCATCTAAGCGATATTCACGATTGCAGATATCGTCGCTAACAATGACTTCGCCAAATTCTTTCAAAATTGAATCAACTTCTTTTCGCCCTAATGATCGAAGCATGGAATAAATCTTGGCCGGATCTTCCTGACAACCGGATTGAACGGATTGAGCATCGAAAATGCGAATGGTTTCTTTATAAAATAAACGTGTCAAGATTTCTTCTGCGGTTAGATCGAATAATTTATGATCCTGGATTGTAGCCGCTAGTGCCTCGCTACGGACCCATCCATCGGGATCTTGTAAGTCAGCATTGGGCAGTTTTTGTAGCAATAAACCAAAAATGGCATTGTGAGCAGTGACCAGAAATAAACGCGATGGCAATTGATCGGATTGCTTGAAGTAATGTTCAAAAATTTCAGTAATCGTTTTGCCATCAAGTGGTACGATGCTTTGATATGATTCCCGCATTGATGGCATATCGAGTGTAAGGATTAAGTGGCCAGGGCCAAGTAAATCGGGAACTGATTGTACTTTGATGGTTTGTTCGCATTTCGCCATGCCACGCAGATGCAGGCTCTCAGTACAATCCATTAGCAGCAAGGAGATAGGGCCGCTGCCAGTTAGTTGAATGATCAGGCGCCCGGTTTGTTTGAGGTTCTCGCCCAGTAGCAAGGTAATTGCGCTCATTTCACCTAACAATTGTGTGACAGGCTGAGGATAGCTGCGTCCGAATAACATTTCCTGCCAGACGGAATCGAGATGTACGATAGCGCCGCGTATATCCAAATCTTCCAGTAGGAAACGTTGTACATAATTGCTCATTATTAAATCTCTAATTGTAATAATTGATTGATACTACGAGCGAGTATTTTGCAATGTCATCCAGGTGTGATCGAATGCAATAGCGCTAGCGCCAGATTATAATTGCCGTGAATAAATAGAGCTTACTCAAAAAGTATAAATATTTGATTATATTGAGTAATGGTATATTTTTGGTAAAATAGTGCACGTAAATATGTGAATTAACACCAAAAGGCGTGCACTATGATTCGTTATGTCAGTCAAAAGCAACTGCCCCTCGAAGGATTTGATACACCGCCAGGCATGATACTTGATCCCACTAATCGCTGGGTAAAACTGAGAGATTGCATACCGTGGGATGAGTTGTCCGAGAGCTACTATAAGACGTTATGTTCAAATCTGGGCCGCCCAGCCAAAGATGCCAGAATTGTGATTGGAGCGGTGATTATTAAACATAAATTATCGGTCTCAGATGAAGAGACTGTTGAACAGATTCGAGAAAATCCGTACCTGCAATATTTTATTGGTCTGAAAGGTTTTCAAGCGCAGGCACCCTTTGCGTCATCATTACTGGTTGAGATACGCAAGCGCATGGGTCAGACAGTATTTGATGAGTTTCATGAGGCGATCATCGAAACGGTTGAACCTCGACGGACAAAGAAGTCATTCAAAGCAAGTGATGATGACAACGACGGCAATGATGTGTCAAATAGCGGTGATACGGGCAGCAATGACGCGGGTACCGCAATGGAGGCAGACCAATCTTTGGCCGATGAGCTTCCGCGCAATCACGGCAAATTAATACTGGATGCGACCGTTGCAGAACAGGCCATACGCTATCCGACAGATCTTGGACTGCTGAACGAAGCGCGTGAATTAAGTGAGCGTATCATTGATGAACTGCATGCCAAAAGTAACCGGGCACAGAAAAAGAAGCCGCGCACTTATCGCGAGATTGCCAGAAAAGCCTACCTCAGCCTGGTCAAGTTAAGACGGCCATCCAGCAGAAAACGCCGTGCCGGTATCAGGCAGCAATTGCAGTTCCTGCAGCGGAATTTAAAGCATATTGAAGAAATGCTGACGGAATATCCACATGGCACGCCCATACCAATACCCAATGGGTTGTTACGCCGCTACTGGGTATTGCCCCATCTATACCAACAACAATATGAGATGTACAAAACCAACACCAGACGTTGTGATGATCGCATCGTCAGTATCAGTCAGCCGTATATTCGACCCATTATCAGGGGAAAGCCCGGCAAGACAGTGGAATTTGGTGCCAAAATAAGCGTGAGCTTGACAGGCAAAGGGTTGGCACATGTCGACAAGCTGCACTGGGACGCACAGCACGAAGGTCATGATCTTGAAGCGCAAGTTGAGGCCTACAAAAAACGTTACGGCTATTATCCCGAAGTCGTCATTGCTGACACGCTATATGGTTCACGTGATAATCGCAGCTATCTGGCACGCAATCATATCCGCTTCGCAGGCAAACCACTGGGACGCCCACCAAAGATCACGCCTGAAAACAAAGATGAATTGCTGCGCCTGAAAGCACAACGTCGACCGGAATATCGCGAGCGCATTCCGATTGAAGGGAAGTTTGGCCAAGGAAAGTATGGATATCGACTCAACAATATCCGAGCCAAGCGGGCTGACACCTCTGTCGCATGGATCAATAGCATCTTCCTGGTCATGAATCTGCTCATCTTGGTGCGGGTTTTTATTTGCCTGAGGAATCTTGCTGCCAAAATAGCATCCTGGGTGACAAAAAAAGCATGCCAAGAGAAATTCCGTTTGCGCGTGCCTGCCAATTCAGCTCAAACCGGAATTCTTACTTGGCAGCGCATATCTGATCGCTATATTTCTGAGTAAGCTCTAAATAGCTGACGGGCTTGGTGAGGTCAATCACTTCACTAAAGTACGCCGTAATAAAGACCTCTGCACAACCGCAAGAATTTTGCTGTAGCGACAGAGAAAATTTTCCAAGTGACACTTGTTGCACGTCACTTTAATAGAAAGTGGAGTTTTTTCCTTTTTTTAGGTGAATTTTTCCCCCTTATGTAATATTTGGACGGATCGCTCCCCTTAATGGTTGGTCTACGAAGATTTTGTTGGCTGCTTTCTTTAGATTCATGCAGATACTTTTCAGTATGACTTGGGCGTTGACTTTCGTCGTACCGAAGTAGCTGGCGCGTTCCATTCTGAATAAGCGTTTGATTGTGCCGAAACACTGTTCGACAATATAGCGTTTTTTACTGATCAATTGATTCGCCAGCTTCTGGCGTGACGAGAGGGGTTTATTCTTGTACGCGCGATGCATGATTGCGCTCTTGATCTTTTGCTTTCTTAGAAATTGCCGATTGGCATTGCTGGCGGATCCCTTGTCGGCATACACCCGATTCGCCTCGATATGCGCACCATCGATAGCGGCTTCGAAATGCATCATTTCGCTCTGGTTGGCAGGGGCGGTGTGAACCCCGCGCACATAGCCGTCTTGTGCGTCCACCACCAGGTAACTGCGGTAGCCAAACTGCGACTTCTTGCCTTGTCAGAGCCAGGTCGCATCCGGATCCGCGCTTTGTTCTTCGATACAGTTGATTCCAGGTTGACTGCCATCTTCAAACTGAACAACCTTACCTTCTTCGGCATCCACCTCCAGTGTGATGGTCTTTTTAGGGCGTGCCGCTGACTCAATCAGCGTGGCATCAATGACCGCTCCTGTCGCACCCTTGATCATCAATCCGTGGGATTGAAGCTGTTCATTAATAGAGGCCAGCAGATCATCTAGCCGATCGTTGGTTATTAGCCGGTTACGGAACCGGCACAAAGTGGTTTCGTCCGGGATCGCATCCGACAAGGACAGTCCGCAAAATTGCATAAAATCAATGCGTACACACAGTGCTTGCTCCAACGCAGCGTCCGATAAACTATGCCACTGACCTAGCAGGATCGCTTTGAACATCAACAACCCATCAAACGGCTCTTGGCCTCCACCATGCGATAACTCGCGCTTGTACAAACCCGTAAGTTTCGGACGTAATTCCTCCCACTCAATTAGGCCTTCAATCTTCACCAGAACATTTTCTCGCTTCAATCGCTCTGCTAATTCCAGTGTTCCAAAACTCATCTGCATCTTTTGCTCCAACTGTCTTTTAACCCCCTCTATTTTAGTTGGTTATTGCACTGCCAGGCGAGGTTGTGCAGGAATCTTTAATATCGTATTGTAAAAACGCCCGATTGAAACTTAATATTTCTTTGCGGCTATTTCAATCTGAATTGTCAATCATTCAATTGATGTTGCGTGAAATAAAGCTGCATAAGGAAAGTTTTATTTCGAATTGCGATTGAATTGCGATTGTTGATTAAAGTTAATAATAATAGAGAAATGGAGAGAAATTCAAATTATTTTTTCTGTAATTCGGTAACCCTTAGCTAGAGGCAAATCTCTCATAGGGAGTTGTGTCAGGTTGACATCGGAAGGCACGTCACGCTATCACGTGGGCAACAGTGCAATGAAACATACGTTATACCCGACCTGTGTGGTAATGAGTGGGACGTCGAACACAGATTCCCGAAACCCAAGCTATCTCGACGAAGAATGGGTCAATTTAGCATATTGAATAAGAAAAAGAACAATCTAAGTCAAATTAATTACTTTTACCATCATTCACATGATCAGTTGAAGGCTAACTTACATGCTATTGCGATGACTTGCAACGTTGCCAGATGGCTGAAACGCTCAAAAATTTTGCCTTGGGAATGCATTTGTAAAATATGGACAAAAGAGCCAGAACGATTTAACGTTGATCTTTTCAGCATATCGGAGGTAATCTAGTAAATTTTGTTGATTCGATATTAATAGATTATGGGGTTCTTACATTAAGTTAATGACTTATAGCTATCAAATTATTTGTCGGAATATTGGATATTGTTTGAGAATTTAAATTTGTAAGGTTATGACTGAAATAGGATCTCAATTGAAATGGATTAAATTGACCTGCTTATATGAAATTTCTCGTGATATGTTAGCAATTCATTGTGTTGATGAATTGTGTCAGAAATTGATAGAGCATATAAAATCGATATGGTATCCATCAGATCAAATTTTTCCCTTCATCAATATTGATGATAAAAGTTATACGGAAGGTAGAATTCCGCACGGGTTAGAGCATAGGTTTTCTATTTCGATAATCACGAATGGCAAAATTCGCGGGCAGATAGGAGTCCATTGTATGGATCAGTCTACGGTATCTTTGATGGAAAAAGAGGATCCAATTTTTCTACAGAACATAGCCGTTGATCTTGGTTCATGGTTGGAACGGAATCAGTATTTGGATAAAAAAGTACTGCTGGATACGGCTAGAGTGATTGAAAGCGTATTTGATAAGCATGCGATCATAGCAATTACGGATAATTTGGGAATAATAAATTATGCCAATGAAAGATTTTGCATTGTCTCAAAATATTCACTTGAAGAATTAATCGGTCAAGATCATCGAATTATTAATTCTGGTCATCATTCCAAAGACTTTTTCCTTAACTTATGGAGCACAATTTCGAAAGGCGAAACATGGAAGGGAGAAATTAAGAATCGCGCTAAGGATGGAACTTATTATTGGGTCGCTACAACAATTGTGCCTTTTCTTGATGATGCCGGATTGCCGTACCAATACGCTTCAATATTGAATGAAGTGACAGAATACAAGCAACTGGAACAAAAAATGGAGAAACAAGTTACGGAATTGGCGCGATCAAATGATGAGTTAGAACAATTTGCATATGTTGTTACTCATGATCTGCAAGAGCCACTTAGGGCTATTAGTAGCTTCGTTCAATTGCTCAAGAAATACTGTTACACACAATTGGATCAGCGTGCGAATAATTTGATTTCGCATGCAGTTGCCGGTACTGAGCGTATGCAGCAGCTTATCGACGATTTGTTGACTTATGCGCAGGCGAATGCAAATCAAGCTTTCGTAGAAATAGATTGTGAACAACTGTTAAATAATGTGGAAGCGGATTTATTTGTTACCATTAGCGAATGTAGCGCAATCATCACGCATGATCATCTTCCCGTTGTTAAAGGAATTCATTTTCAATTTATTCAGCTGTTTACTAATCTAATCAATAATGCGCTTAAATTTCAAAGAGATCAACCACCAAAAATACATGTTGGAGTGGAAGAAAAGCGAGATGAATGGGTTTTTTTGATATCGGATAATGGAATCGGGATTGAGAAACAATACCTAAAGCGGATTTTCCGAGTATTCCAGCGGTTACATAGTCGTAGTGACTATGCGGGTACTGGGATTGGTCTAGCAATATGTAAAAAAGTGGTGGAACATCATGGAGGAAGGATATGGGTTAATTCAGAATTCAATGTGGGCTCATCATTTTATTTCACAATACCAAAAATAGAATAAATACAATGCATCATAAAAATAGTATTGAATCCAATATCATTCTGATGATTGACGATAATCCTACTGATGTTTTGTTGATTAAAGAAGCTTTTGCTTTATGTGATGAGAATTGTGAGGTATATGTGGCTGAGGATGGTGTGTATGCATTAGAGTTTTTAAAACAGCAAGGGCAATATCATCATGTCCCTCGCCCAAATATTATCTTGCTGGATTTGAATATGCCGAGAAAAAGCGGATTAGAAGTGCTGAAAGAACTTAAAGATGATGTTGATTTGAGAAGCATACCTGTCATCATTTATACTTCCTCTACAACTAAAGAAGATGTCAGATCCGCATACCGGAGTTATGCGAATGGTTATATCAAAAAATCGGCTGATTTTGATGGCTGTATAAAAATAGCCAAAGCGATCCAATATTACTGGTTCTCTACCTCTATATTCTATGAGCTTTGATGTGCAATGATCATACCTACGATTCATATCTTACTAATTGAAGATAATGAAGCTGATGCAATACTGGTAGAGAGTGATTTGCAGCAGGCAATGGGTGAACAGATGACGGTCACTCATGTAGAACGATTAAGTTCTGCCATAGAATTAATTCACAAAAAATCTTTTGATTTGATTTTGTCAGATCTCACTTTGCCCGATAGCGACGGAATTACAACGATAAAACAATTACGGGAACATGCGATAAGCACACCTATTGCTGTTTTATCTTTTAGAGATGATGAGAAGCTTGCGATCAAAGCGATAAAAGCCGGTGCCCAAGACTATCTCGTGAAGGGCAGTCTTACTGAAGGTGTGCTTGCACGGGTGATTCGCTATTCAATTGAAAGACAGCGTATCGAGGAAAGTAACAGGAGGGCGCAGAAAAGATTTCAAACCATTTTTGAGAAATCCCCTTTGGGCATTGCGTTGGTTAATTTGCATACCGGAAGATACTATGATGTGAATCCGAAATATGCATCTATTGTAGGTAGGCGCGTTGATGAGCTTATCGATATCAGTCATGCGGATATTATTCATCCAGATGATTTGCAGTCTTATCATGATGATATTGAGAGCTTCTTAAATAGCGGACGGGTTGATTGCAAAATAGAAAAAAGAATTCTGCATCAGGATATTTCAGTTTTCTGGATTAAAATTTCTATTGTGCGGTTTGAAGCAATTGCGAGCAATGAAATATGTTATTTATGTATGATCGAAGACATTACTGAGCGTAAACAGATGATTGAGAATTTACATCAATTGGCTGCCCATTTACAAGACATACGAGAAGAAGAAAGAACCAGGATTGGTCGTGAAATACATGATGTTCTCGGTGGGACTTTAACCGTTCTAAAAATGGATCTGGATTGGCTTTCAAAAAAAATAACCGCAGAGCCCATGCATGAACGAATCAAATTATTATACCAATTAACGGGTGAAGCTATAGAAACCGCACGTCGAGTTTCAGTAAATTTGCGTCCCAATGTACTGGATAATTTAGGACTATTGGGCGCAATTGAGTGGCTCGTGCGCGAATTGGAGCAACGAACAAAAATTGATTGCACACTGGAATCAACAATATCGAATTTATCTTGTCATAACAAAAGCTACGAAACGGCTATTTTTAGAATTATTCAGGAAGTATTTATCAACATTACCCGGCATTCGAATGCAACTGAAGTTGATGTAGAACTTGTTGAGGACGAAGATGATTTTGTTATTACGATTAAGGATAATGGTGTTGGCATTACAAAATTGCAAATATTAAATCCTCAGTCGTTTGGAATTATCAGCATGAATGAAAGAACGCAACAATTTGGTGGTGAGTTTGAAATATCGGGTATAGCGTCACAAGGTAGTGTCGTAATGCTTAGAATACCGCTAGCTTTAGTAACATGTGCTGAGGAAGCAATTGATGGTTAAGGTGCTGATTGCAGATGATCACGCATTGTTTCGTGATGGGCTTAAACGGATTTTCAGTGAAACGGATGATATTGAAGTTATTGCAGAAGCGATTGATGGGAAAGATACTATCAAAAAGGCGAAGGAGTACGATTGGGATATTGCTTTATTGGATATTAACCTTCCTGATATGAATGGATTGGAGGTTTTAAAACGAATTTCATCCGCAAATTTACCGTCATATGTATTGGTTCTAAGCATGTATCCCGAGGAGGAATATGCGATCCGAGCGATTCGTTCCGGAGCATCTGGATATATGACAAAAGATAGCCCGACCGATCAACTTATTAATGTAGTTCGTCGTCTTGCTAATGGTGGTAAATATGTTAATCCCGAGCTGGCAGAAAAACTTTTGTTTACTCCGATCATAAATTCAGAGAAATTGATACATACCACATTCTCAGATCGGGAATTTCATGTTTTTAAACTTATCGTTTCCGGAGAATCTTTAACCTCTATTGCCAATAAACTGTCTCTCAGTGTCAAAACAGTTAGTACTTATCGTTCACGTATTCTGGAAAAGATGCGTATGAAAAATAATGCACAACTGATTCGATACGCAATTCAGCACAGACTAATTGAGTAGAAATAGTATAAATTTAGGTAATTATATACTTATTAGACCCAACGCAGCATTAAAGTACTCTTTTTGAATTACCCTATTTATTTGATCTTTTTCTGGCTGCTCTTAATAGCTTTTTGTATTCTCTTGCCAACCTTTACAATATCCTCTGCTGGCGGTAAATCTTCCGGCATTGTTCCGCCAATATCTTTAATTGCCTGTCTTACTTTTTTACCTACTTCATGGTGCGCATTATTGGCATTCTCTTTGCCTTTGATATTTTCACGTCTCAGCTTCTCTTCGGTCTGAGTAGCCCTGAATAAGTTAGCTGCTAACTCTGTGCTTCCCATGTGATCTAATATTGTATCTTTAGACTTCAATCCTTTTTTACGCGCAATTCCTAATCTATCCAATCCACCATATAACCCTCTGTAGCCGAATGTTTGAAATATGGCGAAATCAATAGGCTCAACAACTCCACCTCCTTTAGCAGCGCTGGCAAGTCGCTTGTTATGCTCCTTGATTTCATCCCTAAGCAAGAATCTTTTCTTATCTTCAGATAGCGGAATGTAATTTGCTTCATCATCATCTCTGATTTCTTGTCGTCTAGTCTGAATAGCAAAGTAAGTTTGAGCAAATGAAATAGGCTTTTTCCTTGGATCTCCATTCTGAGCTATCAAGTAACAGGCATATCTTGTTAACTTAATATCATCTACTTTTTTCTCAGCTCCCGAACCTATTGCTACCATTTTAATGACGTCATTAAAATGGTCTAGCACACTGTTTCCGCTAGATTCGCATGCGCTTTTAGCTTTCTCAATAACATTGGAAAAATTTTGCCAAGAACTTTCATACCCTAATAAAACTTGTAGATCTCTCGCGTACCAGAATTCAACATCATCTTCATCAATATGTGAAGAATCTTCAAATTTCTCAATTAATTGCTCTATTGCGCCATCACTAATGTTCTCTTTATTTATCTCAGATAATTCTTTTGGGTCTGTGTGGGCTAATCTACTCAGCGCATCATCAAAAGCCATACCAGCAAGTTTGTCTGTATCGATTTTCTTTTCACTCATGCTATAAGCTCCTTGTATGTGATGCGTCCATTAGTGCGTGCCAAAAGATTATTAACTCTTTCACCTTCGCCTTGCTTACGAGTGTTGTAGCGGAAACTAAATTCAGTTAAGTATCTGTCTAAGTGCTTTGGGCTAATATGATGTTGTATACCTAGAATGCCGCGCTTAAAGAGTGACCACGCACCTTCTATTGTATTTGTATGAATACTTCCAGACACATACTCACAAAAGCTATGATTAACAGAATTATGAGTATATGCCCTTGGTAACTGTCTATATGCTCTGGCTTCGTCAGTCATTATTTTTGTGTCTGATAATACGTTGGTAACAATGACAGGCATGATTGAAAATGATGCACCGTTCTTAACTTTTACTGCGCGAAGTTCTCCGCCCCTTTCAAGCATCCCTAAAACAGCAGCCTTGGTTTTGGTGGAGCGACCCTGGGTACCTTTAGAACGTTTGTTATTATGCTTATTTCTTTCTTTTCCCCCTATATAAGTCTCATCAATTTCAACAATCTTTCCTTGACCACCTAATGATGGGGTATTGAATGATTTTGTCTGGCTTGCGTGACGCAAGCGATGAAGCATAAACCAAGCTGTTTTCTGTGTAACATCTATGTCTTTAGCTAATTGAATGCTAGAAATACCCTTCTTATGGGATGTGGCAAGATAAACAGCCATAAACCATTTCTGCAAAGGGATTTTTGAATCTTCAAATATGGTGCCAACTCTTATACTAAATTTCTTTCTGCATTGTGCGCACTTGTGAGTTCTGTTATCAGCGAAATGATAAATCTTTTCGCTGCCACAATGAGGGCATTGCTTTTTTTCTGTCCATTTAATAGCTGTAAAATGGTCGATACAGCTTTGCTCGTCTGGAAATGTTTTTAACATTTCGATCAAGCTATTAAATTGTTTAATCATGATAACCCTCCAAATATGAAATTATTATATCATATTATCTGGGTCTAACAAGTATATAATTACCTAAATTTAATCTCTTCCGGGTTTGATTGCTTGCTCCTTCTGATGCAGTTGGCGTGTTTTATTGTAAGAATACATTAAGTTGTGTTTTCGGGGATGTGATCTGCTCAGGATCAGTTTTGTGTTTTGCAATCATGATGGTTATCATATCGAGGTATTTGTTTCTATACGGAGGCAGACTGATAGTTGCACCGATACACACATTAAAGGATAATTACGACTTTTTGGTTTCCCTTTGGGATTGAATAATTTAAGGATATTGGTAATGAAAGCAGATATTCATCCAGACTACCATGAAATAACTGTAACTTGCAGTTGTGGTAATGTTTTTAACACGCGCTCGACTATGAATAAACCTTTAACTATTGAAGTATGTTCACTTTGTCATCCATTTTATACGGGTAAACAGAAAATTGTTGATACTGCTGGTAGAGTTGAGAAATTCCGCCAAAAATACAATAAACAGTGATCTAAATAACTGTTAATGCTTTACGTTAATAAGCTCGCAACTTCAGCTATACTGGCTGAAGAGATTATAATGTTTGGTTTCGGTATAAATTATCATCAATAATGAACGGCGAGCCAGATAGTTTCATTTTCTGGTTCTGACCACGAGACTCTGTGCTTACTATGAGCGGGGATATTGATGAAATCTCCTTCTTTAAGTTGCACAGAAGTCTGATTCTCAAAAGTAAGTATGGCTTCTCCTTTGAGAACTATCACCCATTCATTCTTTTTCTGATCATACCAAGAAGACGATTGTTGACCTTTTGAAATAATTCTTTCTATTGTTACCGTATCATCGTTGATTAAAAGCTCAAAAATTTCACACTTCAAATTTTTAGGAATTTTTGAGAAAATATTTTGTGATTTCATTTTTGTTTGATCAATAAAAAAATGGTTCAAAAAATCGCAATGGTTTGTAGTGCAGTTACCACATAGTAACAGGTGCTGAAATTACGAGCCGATCTAAACATTCCTAGTACTTGTTTTCTTTAAAGGTTTCTTTCAAATTTCCGAAAAAATACTGCTTGCGTTTTCTTTAGCTCATCTGCTGTTCTGGTCATGTATTCTAAATATAAAGAACAAAATAAGGTGTAATAGTTAGAATGTTTATTAATTTAACATTTCTTAAAAGTCTCAGAATAGAGGTATGCACTAACTCATGATGAAATTTGATGTAAGATGCTGTTAGTTAGCCTAGATTAATCTTTGTAGATTCAAATTTACCTTCCTTGCGGTGAAGGATTAAAAGATAAAAAGCACAAATTAATATCCTTGTACTTAGGAGCAGATAGATTAGTTAAATTTTTTGCTTTTCTTTAAATTTATTAATATATATATGATCAATAATAAATATTGATACATTCTGTAAGGGTGTGATTTGGATATTAAAGTTTTAAATTGAATTGTCGTAGGTTGGCTTGAAATAACTTTTTGTCTTTCGAATGTTACAAGTAATTAGTTTAATTCGAATTTTATGTGACCTTGTCACGACATAGTTTGTAATATTTAAGGATATATGGAGCAGTTTGATTGAAATTGTCATCATAATAAAGAGGAAAGCACTATGGTATTAGCACACATAAGAATGATTTCGATAATAGGACTAGTGTTTATTACCGCTCTCACTCTTACTGCTTGCGATAAAGAGCCTAACACAAAAAAATCTGGGCAATCAATAGTGAGCGTTAATGGTTCTGAGATTACTATGCTTCAACTTAACGATGAAATAAGGCGGAGTAATATCCGAGCTGATCAATATGAGAGCGCACGCGAGCAATTATTGGAATCGCTCATTGCTCGTCAATTGATAGTTGACGAGGCTATAAGGAATAAGCTTGATCGTACACCTGAAGTGATGCAGGCGCGCGAGCGTGCGAATGCTCAAGTGATTGCGCAAGCTTATTTACAAGGAATTATCAGTAAGATCGCAAAACCATCTAAAGCTGAGATTGAAGATTATTTTCAGAAAAATCCAGAGTTGTTTGCGCAACGTAAACAATTTGATTTGACTACCGTGCGAATTGCAACTAGAGAAGTCAGCGAGGAGTTAAAGAGAGTAATAGATACAGCAAAATCTATCGAAGAAGTTGTAACTTGGCTTGATAAAAATAACATCCAATATTTTCGTAGCCTAGCAACCCGAAGTAGTGCTGATCTACCTTTGCAATTAGTTTCAACGTTGCGTGAAAAAAGCAAAGATACTATTTTTATCATCAATGAGCAAGAAAAAAGTATTTTGATTTCAGTTAATGCCATTAAAGATAATTCAGTTTCAGAGACTGCTGCGGCCCCACAAATTGAAAGATTTCTGATCAATCAAAAATATAAAGAAGCTACAGATGCTGAAATTGCACGTTTACGTACTTCAGCAAAAATTGAATATCTAAATGCGAAAGCACCAGAACCTAATAATATAGAGAAATCAGAGAGTCAGTTATTCAGAATTTCTCCAGAAAATTTGAGTAATATTGACAATCCATCTGGAACAGTTTCTGAGGGAGTAATTGAGCGGGGTATTTCCGGGCTAAAATAAATTTTAGCTATTGAATATAGAATAAATTAAGGATGAATAAATGGAAAATATTATGAAGAAAGGGCGGCTATTGATTATGTTTTTGGTGCTTCTTTGGATAACTGGGATCGCTAATGCAGCTAACGGAGAGAAGAAAGAAAGTGTATTAGGGCCAGGGGATACATTAAAAATATTTGTATTTGGTCAACCAGATATGACTACTGAGGTGAAAGTAAGTGAGGCTGGGAATATAACTTTTCCCTTATTAGGTGAAATATTTGTTGATGGATTAACACCTTCTGAAATGGAAAGAAAAATAGTCAAGTTGCTAGAGAGTAAAGATATTTTACGTAAGCCACAAGTAAATATCATTACTGCTTCGTTACAAAGTCAAATGGTATCTGTACTTGGTTATGTGCGTAACCAAGGGCGCTATCCAATTGAGGGTAAACGCAGATTGACCGAAATTCTTGCTATGGCAGGAGGGATTATTCCTGATGGGGCAGAACAGATTACTTTAATTCGTTCGAATGGTAGTAAATATGTTAAAGATGTAATCGATGTCTTGGAGATGATTCGCTCTGGCGATTTGAATCGTGATTTGAACATAAGAAGTGATGATCTTGTCTATGTTGAAAGAGCTCCTCGTTTTTATATCTATGGTGAAGTCCAACGTGCTGGAGTATACAAGCTTGAGCGCAATATGACAGTTATGCAAGCGTTGTCGGTGGGCGGTGGATTAACTCAACGAGGTACTGAACGTGGTTTGCGGATTCAGCGTCGCGGTGAAGGAGGGAATCTGCAGATTCTAACTGTTAAATCGAGTGATTTGGTAGAGCCTGACGATGTAATTTATATAAAAGAAAGTCTGTTTTGATATTTGTTTCAGGACTTCTCGATTTGTCCTGTGAAGTAAATAGTGTAGTTTAATGAGGTTTGGAATAGGATTGTACGCATGGATTTTTCTCGATTTTTTCTTATTATCTTAGCCCGCCATAAACTGATACTCTTAACACTTATTGTGACAATGTCGACCACTTTATTGGTTAGCTTGTTAATGTCAAAGAGCTATAAGTCAACGGCGGTAATGGTACTTACCCATAAGGGAGCGGATCCTGTAACGGGATTGATAATGTCACCTCAGCAAATTACAGGTTACATGGCGACGCAATTGGACATTATTAAAAGTTCAAGAACTGCATTAATGGTAGTTGATCAACTACGACTTGATCAGAATGAAGCTGTTGCAAGTCAGCACAAACAAAGCAATTCCTCTTTGGGAATGCGCGAATGGCTGGCCGCTTTACTCCTTAAAAATCTGGAAATTGAAACATCGCGTGATAGTAGTGTGATTCGTATAAGCTTTAAAGGTACCGATCCTGCCTTTACTGCTGTTATTGCTAATGCTTTTGCAAATGCATATCAAGAAATTAGCATACGCCTTACAGTTGAACCTTCACAAAAGGCTGCAACTTACTTTACTGATCAGCTTAATGTATTACGTGATAGATTAGAAACTGCACAAAAGAAACTAACTCAGTACCAACATTCACACGGAATTGTTGATGCAGATTTTCGTCTTGATGTTGAAACTAAGCGATTGAATGATCTTGCTAGCCAATTGGTGGTGGCACAAGCGGATCTGATTGGAGCTGAATCAAAACAAGAAGGCGGCAATCGGATTAGCGAAGCGCATAGTATTGCTAGAAATACGGTAATTAACAATCTTAAAATAAATTTGTCGCAAGCCGAATCCAGGTTCTCTGATATTGCTCAAAAACTAGGTAAAAATCATCCCAGCTATATTGGAGCAAAAGCAGAAGTTGACAAACTGAGATCTGAGCTAAGTAGGCACATAAGCTTTACTGATAGAAGTGCCGTCAATCAGGAAGCTGAGATTCGTAAGGCACTTGAAGAACAAAAAATAAAAGTGCTGGCATTAAACCGTTCAAGAGATGAACTTCAAATTCTTGAAAGGGAAGTGGATGGTGCACAACAGGCGTATAACAGTGCAATGCAACGTTTAAATCAAACTAGTCTTGAAGGGCAATCCAATTTATCGAGTGTTTCTATACTTGACACAGCAAAAACTCCAGATAAGCCAGATAGCCCTAAGATATTGCTTAATTTGACTTTATCAGCATTTTTGGGAACTTTGCTGGGAGTAGGGGCCGGACTGCTTGCAGAAATGATTGATCGACGTGTGCGCTCAGCAGAGGATCTGGTAGATGTTCTACATGCTCCTGTATTGGGTATTATAAAACGCGGAATTCCGAAAGAAAGAGGCTTGCAATTAGTATTGCCTCGTTTGCTACGATGAATGATTTAGAAAGCTTTAAAGGATATAAGATGAGTATTCCAGATTCTTTAGAAACAAAGAGGCTGAACAATTCCGGTTTTATTACTACAAATGCAACTGCTGTACGTAAGTTTAGTATTGGGCACATTTTGCTAGATATGGGGAAAATTACGCCAGTTGAAGCTGAGCGTGTATTACGATTGCAGAAAGAAAGTGGCTTGCGCTTTGGTGATGCAGCAATAAAGTTAGGCTTAATAACCGAGGCGGATATCCAGTTAGTATTAGCACAGCAATTTGATTATCCCTATTTGTTGCCCGGACAAGGGAATCATCCACCGGAATTAGTGGTTGCATATCAGCCATTTGGTACTCAAGTTGAAGTTTTTCGTGCAGTGAGAAGTCAATTAATGCTACGTTGGTTCACTTTTGAACGTAAAGCGCTAGCCATAATTAGTTGTAACCCGAATGAAGGGGCAAGTCTTTTTACTGCAAATCTTGCGGTGGTATTTTCTCAGCTTGGTGAGCGGACATTGTTAATTGATGCTAATTTACGTTGTCCGCAGCAACATGAGATTTTTAATCTGAAAAATAAGCAAGGTTTGTCTGATGTACTCGTTGCTCGTGCTAATGTTTCAGAGGTTATTGCTAAAATAGACTCATTTGTTGATCTTTCGGTGTTGCCTGCAGGTACGTTGCCACCGAATCCTTTGGAGCTTCTTAATCGCTCTTCGTTCGACGAAATAAACAATCAGCTTGCGAGTCAATACGATGTTATTCTCTATGATACTTTAGCATTTTCTAATGGAGTTGATGCGCTTGCTATTGCTGCTCGTACAGATGGCGCACTAATAGTTGCACACAAGAACAATACTCGCTTAACTGATATCAACGCTATGAGTGAACAACTCAAGTATAGTGGCACTGAAGTTATAGGTTCAGTATTAATTGATTTTTAGTAGATAATTTATCTATATCATGCCCTTATATCAATTAAATAGTCCCAAATCTGAGATCTTAGACTGGTGGCCCATCATTCTAGGAGTGCTGGCTTTATATATTCCCACTTTTTATAGTCTGGCAAATGGCATATGGACAAATGAGGAACACGCTCATGGACCGATTATTTTGATACTTTCATTGTGGCTTATATTTCGAAAGTGGAAAATAATGATAAAAAAGAGTGATGGCCAATCAGCCTCAGCTTTCGGATGGGTAATTCTTCTGGTCGCTCTAATTTTTTACATTGTTGGCGGCTCTCAGCAGGTATTAATACTAGAGATTGGCTCTTTTATTCTAGTTTTAGCAGCGATCCTACTTATTAAGCTTGGTTATGTTGCACTCAAAATCATGTGGTTTCCGTTATTTTTCTTATTGTTTATGATTCCGTTGCCAGGTGTAATAGTTAGTTTCTTCACTATGCCAATGAAGATGGCTGTTTCGTATGTGGCAGAGAATATTTTGTTTTGGGCAAATTATCCTATCGCGAGAAACGGCGTGGTTTTGCAAATCGGGCAGTATCAACTTCTTGTGGCTGATGCTTGTGCGGGTCTACAAACATTGCTAACTTTGGAGGCATTAGGTTTATTTTATTTGAATCTAGTACATCATACTTCAATTTTTCGTAATGTAGCATTGGCTATTCTTATAATACCCATTTCTTTTACAGCTAATGTTATTCGCGTTATTGTACTTACTCTAATTACTTATCATTATGGTGACGCAGCAGGACAAGGGTTTCTTCATGGATTTGCGGGTATGGTTTTATTTATTAGTGCATTAATATTGATTCTTGGGGTAGATGGATTGTTACAGTATTTTGCGCGAACACAACATGTCAATGTGATTTTACCAGTAAGAAATATTTAGTTCTTAATATCGTCTTATATTATTTTGTAGCATTGACGGAATTTAAGGTACTAGTAAGTAAGGAGAATATTAATGAAAAAATCTCTGATAGTTAACATTTTAATGGGAGTATTGATGATATCGTCTGGTGCTTTGACACTGGCCTTAACTCCTACCCAGAAGATTGCTGATCAGCAGGAAAGAATTAATCTTGAAACGATGATTCCTGATAGATTTGGAGAGTGGAAAATCGATAAAACAATTGTTCCACTTCAGGTAGATGCCGAAACTCAGGCTAAACTTGACAAAATCTATAACCAAACGTTAGCTAGAACTTATGTTAATTCTCAAGGTGAACGAATTATGCTTTCAGTGGCTTATGGAGGGGATCAGAGTGATAGTTTGTCGATACATAAACCTGAAGTATGTTACTACGCTCAGGGTTTCGAGATAAAAAAGATTTTTCCTGGGGAACTACTTACTCAATATGGAAAATTACCAATTAAGCGTTTACTGGCTATTAAAGGTAATCGGAATGAACCAATTACATATTGGGTTACAGTTGGTAGTAAAGCTGTTCTACCCGGGTTTGATCAAAAGCTGCAACAATTACGTTACGGTTTGACAGGGAGTATTCCAGACGGTATTTTGGTGAGAATTTCTTCAATAGATAACAATAATGACGTAGCCTATCAGCTTCAAGCTATTTTTATTCAAGATTTATTATTAGCTGTTAATGTCAATGAAAGAGCAAGGTTAATAGGTACTTTTCAGACATAATAGCAATTTATCAATGATGTGTGATGCTCTAGAAAAGATATTAAAGCCAAGCAGGTGCCACATTCTATGAATTCATGGTCATTATTAGGGAATACAAGTGCAGAATATAAGAAATTTATTGGCGTTACAGACCTGATGACAGTGAGTGGTTTCTTAATTGAAAAAAATGCACTAAAGCAGGGTGTGCTTATGAAACTGGCCAAGCTCTCATGTTTATAACACAAATTAAGTGAGATCAGGTAAAGTTCTTTTATTATGAAAGCAGAAATATCATCCAGATTATTTAATAATCTAGACTCTAAGGCATTAATTTTTGCCCTGCTGCTACTCAGTGTGCTAGTTTTATCAATTCTTAGTGGCATACTTGCCGCATCTGGTAACTTAATTCTTCTGGTTCCTTTGTTGGTTTTATATGGCGTTTTTTTTATTCTTGCTGCGCCAGTTGCTTGGACAGTTTGGATATTATTTTGGGGAGCATTTCTGGTTACCGGACCCAGTGCTTATTTTATCCGTTTTTCACAGCTTCAATGGTTTACGGTATTGGTAAGTGCAGCACTGTTGTTGCCTTTATTGCTTCATTTGTTACGTGCTAGAACAAGTATAAAGTCGGTCTCATTCTCTGGTGATCTCTTGGGGCCCATTATCTTAGTTTTACTGGTACTTTTTTCTACTGTCATTGACCGACCTTATTTTTCTGAATTTGTAAATGCATCACGGTATTATCTTCTGATGTGGCCATTAATGCTGGTTATTATGTTTGGTTTAATAACAGATAAAATGATAATGCAGTTATGGAAAGCCCTCATGATTGTAGCCGTTCTACAATTCCCAATGGCGATTTATCAATATTTTTTTGTAGTTCCAGGTAGTACGCGAACGTCCCGATGGGATGCTGTAATAGGCACATTTCATGGGGTTATAGAGGGCGGGGGGGATAGTGCCGCAATGGCTATTATGTTGTTGATTGCAATGTTAACTGCAATTGCATTATGGCGTGAAGGAAAACTTAATGGTTTACAAATGGCTTTAGTTGTATTGTTTGGGTTTTTTACACTAGGCTTGGCGGAAGTTAAAGCAGCAGTTATGTTGCTTCCTGTCGTTATAGGTCTGTATTATCGTAGAGAACTATTGAAACGGCCTGTAGAGGCAATTGTCGTCATAATAGGCGCTGTTTTATTGGTCGGAGTTTTATTTACATTTTATGAGAAACTGCACTATGGAGATGTTTCTACGCATACATTTAAGCAGAATCAGGTTACTTCAACATATGATCGAGTGATGCGAGCAATAGATCCCGAGGCTCAGACATATGATGGTCGCGAATTGGGTCGTGTAAATCTTTTACTAAGTTGGTGGAATATTAATATTGGTAGTGGTGATCTACAACACAGCTTATTCGGTTATGGCATGGGTGCAACTTATGAAAGCAGAATTGGGATAGGAGAGTTAGTAGATCGTTTTCCTTACAAGATAAACACATCTTCATCTCTTATATTATTATGGGAGATAGGTATTTTGGGACATTTGGTTTTTCTCTTTATATTGCTATTAGGGGTAAAAGCTTCCGAACGTGCTGCTAATAATGATGTTATCCCAGAAATTCACCGTATTTTTCTAAGGATAGGCACGGTAGGATTGTTATTGTTGGTTTTAACAATGCCTTATAAGAATTTTCATCTGTACTCTAACCCGATCCAGTTTCTTATGATGTTGATGTTAGGCCAGGCTGCTTATTGGTCGAGATTCTTAAATAAATAATTAATCCATATGGGTTATATTAGAAGCTGACAAATATTCGATGGTAAATGCCATTGCCTGATTCTCTAAGCTTAACCTTAAATTAAAAGCATCAAAAGTGAGATTGCTCGATACTGATGCATGTGACATAAGGCATTGTTAACATCACATATCGAAGATATGAAAAAAGGCAAGACTTGGAAAACGATCCATTATCAGTATCTAGGTAAGTGTTTCAAAATTTACGAAACAAGAAGGGTTTTAAATATTGAAAGAACTCTCGATGAGAGTATGAGCGGGCATTAAGTTATGTTTAAAAATAAAATATATTTTTATAATAATTTTTAAGGAAATTTTGATGCAAGGATGGCTCAAAGAAGCGTATGGAAAAATTGTTCCTTTCGGAGTACGCCAAGATATTAAAGGATACACTCGGCGAAGACAATACAAAACACTAAGATCGCAGGTCAGCATCGATGGTTATTCCCTAAAGCCGTACGACGACTTGCATTGTATTTTTATACATATTCCTAAGACTGCCGGGATATCAGTTTGTCAAGCACTCTTCGGTTGTTTAGGCGGAGGGCATCTCACAGCAAGAACTTATCAAGTGATATTTGGGGTTGAATGTTATAAAAATTATTTTAAGTTTGCTTTTGTGCGTAATCCTTGGGATCGATTGGTATCTGCGTATGTTTTTTTAAAGAAAGGAGGCCTAACCGAGCAGGATAAAGCATGGGCACATGAATATCTGGATAAATTTGATAGTTTCCAAGATTTTATTATGCAAGGATTGACATCTGCTGACATTTACCGCATTTTGCATTTTATTCCACAGTGGGAATATGTGGTCGATAAGAACGGCAAAGTCGATGTAGATTTTATTGGCAGGTTCGAAACCTTGGAGAACGATTTTGAGATATTAGGTAACAGATTGGGAGTATCGACTAATTTATTAAAAATAAATCACAGCCGGAAAGGGGATTATCGTAGCTATTACAATGATGCTAGCGCTGAGGTGGTGGCTAAATTGTACTCACGCGATATTGAGTTGTTTGGTTATTCATTTGACCATTAATTAACATATTGATGTCGTCTTATTTCTAGAATAATTAAAATATGAAAATAAATTTTATAGGCGTTGGGGCACAGAAATGTGCATCAACATGGGTACATCGTGTTCTATCAGATCACCCGGAAGTAGGGATATATCAAGGTAAGGAGAGCGATTTTTTTTCAACTTATTACGGTCGTGGTTATCAGTGGTATGAAAAACAAGTGGGGGATACGAGTTCGGTAAGTGCCAAAGGAGAAATTTCACCTTCGTATTTTGCTGATAGCGATACACCTGGTCGCGTTTTTCTATACAATTCGGCAATGCGGATCGTGCTATTGCTGCGAGATCCCATCGAACGTGCCTACTCGAATCATTTACACGTAGTGAGGCAAGGTTATTTTGCGGGCCAGAAATTAAGTTTTGAAGATGGGTTAGCCAATAATCCAATGTATGTAGAACAGTCACGCTACGCCAAGCACCTAGCTCGCTGGTTTGAAGCTTTCCCAGAAAATCAAGTATTAGTAATTTTCCAAGAACATATTCGCGATAACCCTCAGATACAAGCACGTAATTTATACCGTTTCCTAGGAATTAATGAGAATCATCAATCTTGGTTTTTAGAAAAAAAAGTGAATGAAAGCGTGGTTGTTAAAAATGCCAAATTAGATCTATTTATTAAGCAGTTAGGTAAGATTGGTCGATATGTAGGTGGAAAGAGAATTGTCGAAGCGGTTAAGAATAATGATCTAATCCGCAATTTGCGTCGAAATCATAATCAAATTGAATTGCGTCAGGTTGTTCCACCGATGCGTGAAGATACCCGAAGCCATTTACAAGATGTATTGGCAGATGATATGAACGAATTGTTGAGTCAACTTAACCTAGAGAATTTACCTTGGCAGAGTTGGTTGGCGTTGCAAGACAGATCGAGTAAGGATCAATTACAATGACATGAATGAAAGTTTTGTTTAACGGATAAGCGGGTTATTATGTTAAGTAATTTGGTTAAAATCAATAGAATTCAGTTAAATTAGATACTGTTGTGATAGTGTCATTGGACGAAGGCGCTCGAAAAATGTGTAATTATGTCTCGTTGCATATAACTTCTTACAAGGTGCTACCGATATTCTAGAATATGGCATGGCTGTTAACTTATTTTATGTGGCTCTTAATTTGAGGCACCATTGAGATGAAAACTGTATATAAGGTTTTAAATTATCTATGAACATCACGAGTGCCGTAATCAAATTAATTAAATTTAATTCCCCAAGTTCAATTAGACAAAAGCAGCATTCTGTTTGGATGGTATTGTTTTTTACTATAAGTATTTTCTTGTTTAGTCACGACATGATGGCTAACCCAGTAAAATGGCATCCAGGACATTACTGTACAATTTTGGGTCTTGGTAAAAATGACTCCAAATATATGGCGCAAGTATATGAGGAACTCAAAGCAACACCAGCATTACGTGGCATACAAATTCGCTATTTTTGGGCAGAACTGGAAACAGCAAAAGGAGTATATAATTTTTCATCTATTGATCAAAAACTTGCTGAACTTTCCACAATAGGAAAACGTCTTGTAATCCAGGTGCAGACAAAGTCATTTGTTCCCGCAGGAAAACCAACAGGGAAACTTGTTCCAGATTACTTGAAAGCGAGTGAATATGATGGCGGTGAATTTGCTTATAGCAGTCATGGAAGTACGGCACCAAGAGGATACAACATTGCGTTATGGAATTCGCAGGTGCATGATCGATTGGTAGAGCTGTTTAAGGTAATGGGAGAGCGCTACAACTCTCATCCTTATTTTGAGGGTATCGGCATGATAGAAACTGCATATGGAGAGCCGATCATTCCCCAGCCTGCTCATCAGATGTCCAAGTTCTATGATAATTTGCTCAGTGTTCAACAGAAAATGCGGTCATATTTTCCCAACACTATGACGATCCAGGAGGTGAATTATCCGCACTCAATTCTAGAGTCGTTTGTGGGGAAACTAAAAGAAATGGGAACAGCATTGAGTGGTCCCGATGTTTTTAAAGATGAACCGGGGTTGAATCGCAATATGCGAAATGTGCCCAGAGGTATATATCATTTTTATCCAGAGCTTTCAGGGATTATACCTTTGGCTCCTCAAGTGATGCATAAAAATTATATGAATACTCGGAATGATGGTGCTGGCAGTGTGCCAACTGTTTCAGAAATTTTTGCTTTTGCAAGAGATAATCTGAAATCCAATTATATTTTCTGGACGCGTAATCCGAAATATTATTCCAAAGTACTTGAGCTACTAAATGAACCTGATATAGCAAAAGATCCTTTTGGTGGCTTGAGTTCGGTTTGTCCTAGGGTCTATGCTTCTTGTGTTGATTAAAAAAATAGAAAAGTTTTATTGCTTTAGTCGAATGCCCGAATCAGTGGAATTTGGTGATATAACTCAGTGAGGTAAGCCCCCGGCTTTGCAGGAGGATTCACAGTGATTTGACCTATACGACGGTCATTGAGAATTTTCTATCTCGACCAAGAGAAAGAGATTCAAGATGAAAGAGTATCAGAATTTGAACCACACCAGATGGAATTGTAAGTACCATGTGGTATTCATTCCGAAGAAACGTAAGAAGCGGATATTTGGGTTGCTGTGCAAGCATCTGGGTGAGATATTCCACGAACTTGCTGCACACGAGGAAGCGGATATTGTAGAAGGGCACATTATGTCGGATCACGTGCACAGGTGCATCAGCATTCCGCCGAAATATGCGGTATCAAACGTGATGGGGTACATCAAGAGGAAGAGCGCGATTGCAATAGCGTGGCGCTTTCGAAGGGCGTGTAAAGGATTTCACTGGCGAGGTTCTCTGGGCTCGGAGTATTTTTTAGACAGTGGGCTTGATGAGGGGATAATCAGGTCGTATATCCGCAACCAAGAGCATGAGAATGAGCACTCTGCCCAAATGAAATTGGATATTTAGCCGCCTTAGGCGGCTCATGGTTTAGGGCGCGTCCCAATAAGCCTCCGGGTTGGCTGGAGGTAGTTTACTTATAAATTAACTACGTGAGAGCTACTAATGTTACCTGACTTTGTAGTAATTGGCGCATTTAAAGCGGGATCGACTTCATTGCATCATTACTTTGGCCAGCATCCTAGTGTTTTTATGACAAAGGTAAAAGAGCCCAACTTTTTAGCTTTTGATTCAAACAATAAAGCGCATGCTGAAATGAATCGTCAGCAGTTTATGGTAACCAGTCTTGCCGAATATGAATCGCTATTTGATGATGCTAGGGTTGATCAAATTAAGGGAGAAGTTTCTCCTTATTATTTATATAGCTCTGTTGCTTTGCAGAGAATGAAAGAAATAATACCGGCAAGTAAAATGATTGCGTGTTTACGAAATCCGGTGGGAAGAGCTTATTCACATTATCAAATGCGACTTCGCTCAGGGAAAGAAACAAAATCGCCTGAGGAAGCGTTTTCTGAAGACGCATTTTGGGTAAAAGCTAGTTTGTATGCCGATGCAATACAAAGTTATCAGAAAATTTTTGATCACGACCAACTTAAATTTGTATTGTTCGATGATCTTATCAATGACCCACAAACATTGATGTCCGAATTATTTAGCTTTATAGGTGTCGACCCAACTTTTCAAGTGAATACTGATTATAGATTCAATCCCGGTGGTACCCCCAAGTTTCCATGGTTACATCACGGCATGAGTGCATTGAAGCGCATACCCGGCTTACGTCGATATACTCCGCCTTTTATCAGAAACCGCCTTGCGCGAATTAGAGATAAGAATCTTGCGCCTGCAGAAGTATTATCAATGGATGTGCAGCAACAATGGCTGAAATTTTATCAGGATGATATTTTACGTGTACAGGATATTTTGCATCTTGATCTATCAGGATGGTTAAAAATTAAAAATCCTAAGAATCAAGCAATATAGCTGATTGATGAATAAAGGGCGTGATCGATATTCCAATTTTCCAGAAGGGTTATTTGTGCCTGTACATAGATTAATAGTGATTCTATTCAATTGAGCTAGGAAACTGATTTGCTTTTGAAAATAGCGTAGCTTGGCTGCTTGCGTAAAATTAAATCGAAGTAAATTAACAAATACCTAACTTTTTTACCTCAAACTTTCATTTAGAAGAATCATAAGTCGGTGTAATATAATAGCCTGAAGTTGTTATATTAATCATTTGATATAATTGATAATTCTATATTATTGGAATTGTGAATATCAACTCAATCGAAGATGCGGAATTTGCTCGGATTCAAATTGTGCGATCGAAATACCAATTAATAGTGAAATCATTGTAACTCTCTGCTAATAAAATAGAAATAAAGGGTTGGGAACTGAAAGTAAGTATGCTGAATTCTAATCTGTTAATCGATAAAATGTTATGAAAATGCTTTATATCGTAGAGGATCGTTTTCCACCATTCCGTGCAGATGTTGTGGAGTTGTTTGCAAAACAGATGCCGGATCGGGGCCATCAGATTGATTGGTTAATGCAAAGGGGGCCAGATGCGCTCAATTTGCTATCGCCTACAGATTGGTTGGGGAATATTGTGTATCTCACTCCACGGAGCAAGTGGCAGGGATTATTTGGCCGGATACTGAACAACTTGCTTGGCATGCAGGGAGATTTAATGATTTTATTTCTTGCTTTTAAGAACCGCTATGACGTAATTCAAGTACGTGATAAGTTTTTTGCTAGCTTGATTGCTTGGTTGGCAGCCCGTTTGACCGGCGCTCGTTTTACTTACTGGATGTCTTATCCGTTTGCCGAGTCTAAATTATACCAAGCTCATAATAAGCTTGTGCCGCATCACCGACTTGTTTGGCTTAAGGGTCAGCTTATTCGCAATTTGCTTTATAAGATAATTTTGCCAGCAGCAGATCATATTTTTGTGCAAAGTGATCGAATGAAAGAAGATGTTGTACAAGAGGGAATTTCTCCTGACAAGATGACTGCTGTGCCAATGGGTATTCGTGCTGATCAGGTAGGTAAAGCTGAAGATGCTAGGGCTCCAAACATGCATTCACCTCTGTTACTACATCTCGGGATCATCATGCAATTACGTCAATCAGAGATGCTAGTACGTGTACTTCAGCAAGTGCGGTTGCGTTATCCTGACGCTCGTCTGTTATATGTAGGCGATGGCCAACTGCCAAGCGATCGTCAAGCAGTAGAAAAAGAAGCATCTCGAGTGAAACTATCGAAGGCTGTAACAGTAACAGGCTTCATGCCTATGGAAACAGCCTGGGAGCTAGTAGAACAAGCAGATATTTGCTTTTCGCCTTTCTATCCTGTTCCGGTATTACTTTCCACTTCGCCTACAAAACTTGTCGAATATATGGCTATGGCTAAATGTATAGTTGCTAATGAACATCCAGAGCAATGTCAAGTAATGGAAGCGAGTGGAATTGGGCGTTGTGTGCCATGGGGTGAACAATCCTTTGCTGATGAGGTTTGTAAGTTGTTGGATGATCCTGAACGTGCGCGAACGCTGGCATCAAGAGGACCGGATTGGGTACGAAAGTACCGCACTTATGATGTCATTGCCGATCACGTAGAGTCACAATACAAGAAATTACTGGGACTGACAATATGAATAGCTCCGGTCTTTATTCCGGTAACCGTTTTCGTCAAGCGATAGTGCATTATCTATTGGGGAGGACTGCCCAAGCAATTTCTTCTTTCATTTTTATAATTTGGCTAGTGCGCTTATTATCCCCGATTGATTATGGAGCTTACATGGTTTTGTGGGGCATGGTGGAAATGATGGCACCACTGAGCTCCTTAGGTATGCTCGAAGCGGTGCGACGATTTCTGCCGGAATTAGCATTGCGAGGAGCACCCAGTGCTCTTGCATGGTTTGTGCGCTGGATGACTCTAATTCGTTTTGCCATCATGATAATTTGGACAGCACTAATCTCTGCTTTTTGGCTGGATATTTCTGCATGGCTGGGTTTCAGTACGCCGCAGCAAGATGCTACCTTAGTAGCAGTTGGATTGATTATTACCGTCATTGGTTTTCGGTATGCCTCAGAAATGTTGGAATCCCTCCTAGAGCAAAGATGGGCGCAGTTGATTCATTCATTAATGTCAATTGGACGTTTGGCTGGTGTTGCAATATTAGTATTAATTGAGAGTTTGTCGATCGAACAATTGCTGTGGATGGATTTAATCGTTTCACTAGTCTGTTTAATATGGGCGGAATTTCTCTTAATGCGAAAATTACGCAGCATACAAAGTACGGGGGATTTTCATGTAAGTGCATATGAAATATTTAATTTTGCATGGCACATGGCAGGGGTGAATCTTCTTCGGGCCGTTGCTAACCCTGGTGCGCTACGTATGCTGGTAGCCAGAACCTTAGGACTTGAGACCGCGGGAATGTTTGCTTTTTTGCAACAATTATTGTTAATTGCTGGACGTTACCTTCCGGCAAAGTTATTGGCGAATATTATTCGGCCTATGCTGATATCTCGCTATGTGGCGGGAGAGGTTGATGTGGTTAAAGAGGGAATGGCTTTATTGTGGAAGAGTAATTTTTTAATAATTGCGATTTGTATGGCAGCATTAAGTGTTGCAGGCAATGAACTCATTGCTTTGGCAAGTAGCGGGCGTTTCACCGATGCTGGCATGGTTATGGTAATTATGCTGCTTGGTTTGGGTGCAACAAGTCAAGGCCAATTAGTTGTTATGATTATGCAGATTTTTCCGTATACACGCCAATTAAGGTATCTCAGCATATTATCGGCAATAACACCGATAGCGGTAATAGTTGGCTCAAACTGGGGATTGATGGGCGTAGTATGTGGAATCGTGCTGGGTGCATGGCTAATGAATAGTTTAACTTTGCTTTGGTTGAATTATCAAGCTGGTCGTATCCAATTAGATTGGTTGGGAACTATACGTGGTCTTAGCATTGCTATATTTCTGGCCGCTATTGGCTGGGCAATTGAAGACAAATTAGGAGTGTGGTGGACACTGACATTTGTTTTGGTAGCTTATGTGCCTGGTTTAATGCTGGTAAAACCATTAAACCAATTAGATATGGCGTTACTTAACCGAGGATTACGTCACCGTGCCCGGATATTTCTGTATTTTACTTCGAAAAGCTTATAACAGTTAATGGGTATCCTATTTATATTCGTATCATGAGAGGTCAATTGAGCGATTTATATGTGCTATAAAAGCACTTTTTGATTCTTTTCTCTAATCTTCTAAATTGTATCGGATATGTCTAAAAACCACGAGAATATAAGAATTATGCATGTTATCAACGGAGAATTTTTCTCTGGCGCCGAGCGAGTGCAGGATGTATTGGCAATGCGACTACCGGATTATGGTTATGAGATAGGTTTTTGTTGCATAAAGCCAGGAAAATTTTCTGCTTGCCGAAATTCTACTGTGCCAATCTTTGATACCTTTATGAAATCGAAATTTGATCTGGCACCGGCCTTGGAGATTGCAAGAATTGTAAAGCGGGATAATTACTCCTTGTTGCATACACACACTCCTCGCGCTGTATTAGTGGGACGCATAGCGGCGTGGTTATCCGGCGTACCATTAGTGCATCATGTACATAGTCCGACGACACGAGATACAGAAAGTGTGTGGCGTAATCGTTTGAATTCGCTTATAGAACGATTAAGTCTAGTGGGCGTAGCGCAATTAATTCCGGTATCGAAAAGTCTGGAATTTTATTTGAAGAAACAGGGCTGGTCAGAGAAACGAATTACAATGGTTGCCAATGGAGTAGTCACGCCGACTATGCTACCTGTCCGAGATGCACCTGGGCCAGAATGGGTAATTGGGAGTGTGGCATTGTTTCGGCCGCGCAAAGGTACGGAAGTTTTGATACAAGCATTGGCAAGTCTACGTCAGGCGGGCCGTTTAGTAAGATTGCGTGCAGTTGGCCCATTTGAGGCCATGGAATATGAGAAAACTATTAAAGAGATGGCTGATAGACTTGGGATAGGAGATATGATTGATTGGATTGGATTCGCTCAAGATGTCAATGCCGAATTCACTAGAATGGATATTCTTGTTTTGCCGAGTCTCTTTGGAGAAGGTATGCCGATGGTAATTCTGGAAGCAATGGCAACAGGGGTGCCGGTAGTAGCATCTGATGTAGAAGGCATTCCTGAAGTATTAGAGCATGGTAAAACCGGTTTGATAGTGCCAGCGAGTGATATAAAGCAGTTGGCTACTGCCATAGGTGATTTGATCGATAATAAATACGACTGGTATGCCATGCGAGAAGATTCCTACCGATTACAAGTGGCAAGTTTTTCTGATTACAGTATGGCTAAAGGTGTAGCACGTGTTTATGACGCGATTCTGAGTTCTATGCATCGTTAACATCAGGTACAAAATACTCGACCAATCATAAGGAATGAGACAGAGCATGCATCAAATTCCCTTATTCGGACTGAAAATAGAAGATACGACGTTAACTGATGCCAGCGCAAATATTGTCAATGATGCTAAATCAGGTGTGCAGCGTAAAATATATTTCGTCAATGCACACTGCATAAATATTGCTGCGATAAATATTGATTACCTTTCTGTATTACAAGATGAAGCACTGCTATTTGCGGATGGCAGTGGTATGCGCTTAGCTGCGGGATTAGCTGGTTTTTCTCTAAAAGATAATGTCAATGGTACCGATTTATTTCCGCTGATCTGTCATGATGCCGCCGTAGCTGGTGTCAGATTAGCTTTATTGGGTGCTCGCCCAGGAATTGCACAACGCTGTGCTGAGAATATGAAAACTCAATTTCCTGAATTAGATATCGCATGGGTTCATGATGGTTACTTTAAGCAGGATACTGAAGACGATATTATCGATGCTATCAATCGTAGCGGAGCGGAAATCTTGTTTGTAGCGATGGGGGTTCCCATGCAGGAGCTATGGATTGCGCGTCATATGAATAAACTTCGTGTGCCTGTATTATTGGGTGTGGGCGCCTTGTTTGATTTTTATTCAGGGACTATGCCGCGTGCGCCGCATTGGATGCGTCGTTTTGGTCTGGAATGGTTATTCCGGTATGCGATGGAGCCAAGGAGAATGTTTGTGCGATATATCGTAGGTAATCCGGTATTTATTATTCGAATGCTATGGCGGCGTTTAAAAGGTCGGAAGAATCTACAAGAAGCGGTCTTGCTTGATGGCGCGAAGTAAGAAAAAGCGAAACTAAATTCGACTTGATTCAGAATATACTTGAAAAATAATATTGATTTTAAATTTATGAAAGAAATATCTGGCGTTAATCTGGCTAACTTCATCATTGCTGGTACGGAGAAGGCCGGCACAACCTCGATATTTACTTATTTAAGCACCCATCCATCGGTTTGTGGTTCAACTGTTAAGGAAACAGACTTTTTCCGTAATTCATTTACCGGTAATCGCGAGAAAGATATTGTTAGTTACTCAAATTATTTTGAGCGTTGTTCTCCTGAGATCCCCATCGTAATGGAGGCTTCACCGGGATATCTGGGTAGTGGTGCAGAAGTAGCAGCTCGCATTCATACATTGGTGCCGAAAACCAAGCTACTGTTCATATTAAGAAATCCCATCGATCGAATATACTCCTCATTTAATTTTCATGTCGGAAAGCTAAATCTGGATTCTGATTTAAGCTTTGAGAAATATATTGATAAGTGTATTGCGTATGATTCTGGTCAAAGAACGCCCGCTGAGCTGGGTATTAAAGAATGGTATTTAAAGATTATCAGTTTTGGTCGGTATGCCGACTATTTGAAATACTATTATCAACTATTTCCAGAAAATCAAATAAAGATTATGTTTTTTGAGAATATGAGTCAGGATATTGACGGATTCATGTGCGAGCTGTGTCAGTTTCTGGAAATTTCTCCAGACTATTTCAATGGATATGATTTTAGAAGAATTAATGTTACCTACGAAAGCAAGTTGAAATGGTTGCATAAGATCGCGGTCTACTTTAACGCCAAGTCCGAACGCTTTCTGCGGCAACGGCCTGAATTGAAGCAGTTAATGGTGAAATTATACAAGAAAATTAATCAAGCAAGAGAGGGGTATGATGAAATTTCCGATGAAAATCGTGATCGTTTAAAACAGTATTACTTGCCGAGCATTACGGCACTGCAGACGCTTATTGGAACAAAAAATATACCCTGGAATATTTAACCCACCTAGCTAAACAAACCAGCACAAATGAACTACCGACTGGTTTGTTTGTTTTTTCTAGCTTGCAATCAATGTTGATTCGATTTCCGCAAAACTCCTGGCTACATTGTTCTGTGGAATGATTGTACCGAGTTGTTTCTCAATCTGAGTCCAAGAAAAAATGCCACATATTCTGGGCACACCGATGGTGAGATCGTCGATTACTAGCGCATGTAAGCGACCGCTCTCGCGTAAACTTGTGACGATATTTCCTACTCTGGCGTGCATCACTTCCTCCAATGGAATGGCTTCCAGCATATTTAATGGTGTCATCATGTCCATTACTAGGATTTCGCTGTGTTTTATACCTCTTTCTTGGATAAAACGCATAGGCTTCTCACCCAGAATATCGGTCGCAGTGATAATTCCTGCCAAAGAATTGTCATCATTCATAACTAGCAATGTGCGCACACCGCGTTGCATCATGTATGTATTGGCTATTTCCATTGTAATGCTAGGTGATATGACGGCTGCTTGCAATATACGTAAATCGGTCATTACCTCGGAAGCTGGGGAATCATACGTTACTGGATTGGGTAATAGAGGGTTGGAGATGTGTACCGTGCCTGTCAGATACTGCACAGCGAGAGACTTATATTCTTTAATCATTTCGTGCACTCCTCAATCTTGGGTTGAAGGGAATCACCTGATTTCAAGATAGACCATCAATCTTGAATATGGACTTTACGCTCAAAATAATTTTCAATCAATAGTGCTGATTCCATTAAGGGGAATACCTATTTCCGATGATAAGCCCATTGTATCAATCTATCCATGATGGCTTGGGATTGTTCGGCCTGATCATGATTAATAAAAAAAACAATGATAACGCGTCGTCCCATCCCGTCAATCAAATACCCTGCCAATGCGCGTACGTTATTCAATGCCCCGGTTTTCATATGTGCCAATCCCTTCGCCGGAGTATCAGCGAAACGATTTTTCAGTGTTCCATCAACTGCGGCTATCGGCAATGATGCAATGAACTCCGGCATCACCGGACTATTGAAAGCAGCAAGTAGTAGTTTTCCCATATGCCTGGCGCTAATTCGTTCTCTGCGCGATAATCCAGAGCCATTCTCGATTACTAATTCTGTAAAGTTCATTTGTTTGCTGGCTAACCATCGTCTGATGACTGCATCCGATTTAGCCAAAGTAGCTGGTGAGTTATCAATTGACGAATTTCCAGTACCCAATGCAAGATACAATTGACGTGCTGCAATATTATTGCTGAATTTATTAATACCGCGGACGATTTCTGCCAACGGCGGTGATTGATGAATTTTTAATGGAGGCAGGTATTGGGGCGCTTGTCCAAAGATGGCATTACCATTAAAGATACCGCCTTGCTGTGTCCACAATTGCCTGAACAAATCACCGGTATAACTCGTGCTGTCTTGCAGACTTAACATATACGATTGCTTTTCGCAATGCCGGGAAAAGCTTCCATTCAGAACAACTGTAAAGTTATTCTTACTTTCTTTATCCGCAATTGCTTCAATTGTCATGGAATTCTGCCATGCACCGCATTTGTCTTGTGTAAGTTTTAGATTATTTTGTACACGTAAGGATTCTGGAACGGGGTCAATCACGACACGTACAGAATTTTTCTCAGGGTGTGGAAACAAATGGAACGTAGATGCACGATAATTGATTAACAATGCTTCTGGAGGCACGTTATAGGTACGATAGGGTTGTTCGTCAAACCCACCGGGATCTTCACGAGGAATCTGATAATGTGATTGATCCAGAATAAGATTGCCTTTAATTTCACGCAACCCAGTCTGGCGCAGGCGATGGACCAACAGCCAGAAGTTTTCCAGATCCAGCTTGGGGTCACCATAGCCTTTGATAACTAGGTCCCCATATAAAACTTCATCAGTAATTTTTCCATTGGCATAAAGAATGGTCTGCCAAGTATACGCCGGACCCAATAATTCCAGCCCGGCATACGTGGTCAGCAATTTCATCACTGAAGCCGGATTCATGCCGGAGTCGGCGTTGATCGTGAGCACTGGCTGGCTTGAGCCAATTTCATGTACATATAAGCCAATCGCCGTTTCTGGAATGGCAAGTTGAAGTAGTTTTTGTTTAACTACGAAGGGTAATTCATTAGCGAATAGTGGAGTTGCTAATGCAGTCAGTTCAATTAGAAAGCCAAGACATAAACAAACCCTGGTCATTTTAATGGCTGAAGTTCGTAATAGTTACTGTTTATCTTTGCACATGGAAAATCCGTCATCCCATCCCATTCGATATTGCCCATCCTTGTCATAGCGATTCAGATCTTTAAAGGCCCAACTTGTTCTTTTGGCGGTTTCGCAGCCATCGATATAACCCTGCTGAGTACTCACCGGGTAACCGGTCAAGTTGTATTTGGGTTTTACACTCTCAGGTAGAGGGCCTGCCGGTCTCTCGGGTTTTCTGGCAGGAAGCGGTTGCTTGGTGGAGATTCCGCTACAGGCGGAAACAACGAGCATAGTTAGAATAATAAAGAATAATAAACAATAACGCATAGTGGATACCTTCAATAATCATCCAAAAAACAGACTACAAAACCGATTTTAATAACTTACCCATTTCAGCCGGATTGCGCGTGATTTTGATGCCACACGATTCCATCACTTCAAGTTTTTCTTGAGCTGTTCCTTTACCTCCGGAAATAATGGCACCGGCATGTCCCATGCGCTTACCGGGTGGTGCTGTTACACCAGCAATAAATCCGACCACGGGTTTACGCATATGATCTTTTACCCAGCGTGCGCAATCCTCTTCATCCGTACCGCCGATCTCGCCGACCATCAGCACGGCATCGGTTTCATCATCGTCATTGAACAACTGTATTACATCCAAGTGTTTTAAGCCATTTACCGGATCACCACCAATACCGATACAAGTGGATTGTCCCAAGCCAATCTCCATTAGTTGTGCCACTGCTTCATACGTTAATGTGCCCGAGCGCGAAACCACCCCAATCCGGCCTTTTTTATGAATATATCCCGGCATAATTCCGATTTTGATCTCATCCGGCGTAATAATTCCGGGGCAATTTGGACCAATCAGTCGAGTTTTCTTACCTTGCATTTTATAGCGGGTACGGATCATATCGCGTACTGGAATACCTTCAGTGATGCAGATCACCAAATCCAGTTCAGCCTCAACAGCTTCGTCGATTGCTGCAGCAGCAAAAGGAGGGGGGACATAAATTACCGAAACATTGGCGCCGGTTTGTTGTTGGGCTTCTTTGACCGATGCATAAACTGGGATGCCTTCGACATTCTCACCGGGCTTGCGCGGGTTCACGCCTGCAACAAAGCACGCGTGGCCGTTCGCGTAGTCGCGGCACATACGCGTATGAAACTGACCGGTTTTTCCGGTAATGCCTTGCGTTATCACACGACTGTTGCGGTTGATCAAGATAGACATGGCAAAGCGCTCCTTATATTACTGGCATTAAAATTAACATGCTGGCTTATCCGGCTGCACTAACCGCTTTTTGCGCCGCATCAGCCATATTATCCGCAGAAATGATTTTTAACCCGGAATCTGCCAGAATTTTCTTTCCGAGATTGACATTGGTACCTTCCAGCCGCACCACCAATGGCACCATAAGCTGAACATCGCGAGCAGCTGCTACAATACCTTGTGCTATGACATCACATTTCATTATGCCGCCGAAGATATTAACCAGGATTCCCTGCAGTTTCGGGTTGCGAAGCATTAATTTAAATGCTTCCGTGACTTTCTCTGTCGTCGCTCCACCTCCAACATCGAGAAAGTTAGCAGGATTACCGCCGTAAAGTTTGATAATATCCATCGTTGCCATTGCCAAGCCTGCGCCATTTACCAGACAGCCTATATTTCCGTCCAGAGGAATATATGACAATTCATGTTTTGATGCTTCGATCTCGATGGGATCTTCCTCATCCAAATCACGCAACGCGACGATCTCGGGATGGCGAAACAACGCATTATCATCAAAATTCATTTTAGCGTCGAGCGCCATCACCCGATGTCCTGCAGTCAATACCAATGGATTGATTTCCAGTAACGATGCATCGGTTTCATCAAATGCTTGATATAAGCCTTGCAGCAAGGCGACAGCGTCTGACAGGCTGTGTTTAGGAATGCCAATTTTTTGTGCGACTTCTTCAGCCTGTTGTTGACTTAAACCCGTGAGGGGATCAATAAGCACTTTATAAATTTTTTCGGGTGTTTCAGCTGCGACTTTCTCAATTTCCATGCCACCTTCCGAACTTGCCATCAAACAAACACGTTGATGACCGCGGTCTACCACCATGCCTATATAGAATTCTTTTTCTATCTGCACGCCTTGCTCGATAAAAAGTCTATGGACTATCTGTCCTTCCGGGCCGGTCTGATGAGTTATCAAGCGCATGTTCAAAATTTTGCCAGCATATTGGCGTACTTCTTCCAATGACTTAGCCACTTTTACTCCGCCGCCTTTACCACGTCCGCCAGCATAAATCTGAGCTTTTACCGCCCACACCTCGCCACCGAGTTGTTGCGCAGCTTGTACTGCCTCGTTAACACTAAAGCAGGCAATACCCGTTGGCGTGGTCACATTATATTTGCGTAAAATTTCTTTGGCTTGGTACTCGTGGATCTTCATCGGCATGTCCTTATCAGAATGATTTAGAATATCAAGATTCGAAGTATAACTTAATCCGCAATAGTGATTCAGTTTCAGAATCTAACATAAGATAATAGATGCCATTTTATTTCATTTATTATGAGCTTACTGTGTGTGCCGATAATTCCGGGATAGTGAATTACCCTAGGGTCTGTTGACATTTCACATAGGTAGCCACAGATATCCACATGCCATGGCTACCATACTCTCAAAATTTCTCTTCAGTTTGTCGTATCGTGTCGCTACTGCCCGATACTGCTTTAGCCGGGCAAAAGCATTTTCCACCAAATGTCGGTATCCATACAAACCCCAATCCATATCTGCGTTGCCCTTCAACGAGTTGCGCTTTCTCGGTATCACAGCTCGAGCCCCTTTCTTCGTTATCTGTTCTCGTATACATTCGCTGTCATAGCCTTTGTCCGCAACAATCGCTTTCGCGTCAGGCAGTTTGGCAATCAAATCAGGTGCTATAGAACAGTCATTGACTTCTCCACCGGTGATTTCAAAATCGGCTGGTAAACCATAACTATCAACCGCCAGGTGAATCTTTGTGGTATTGCCTGCGCGGCTTTTCCCGATCGCCTGTGGTTCCTTGTCCGCTGCGCCTGCACTATGCTGGTGCGCTTTAACATAGCTGCCATCAATAAATTCCCATTCACAATCCGGATCAATAGACAACGCCTTGAAAATCCTTAACCATTTGCTGCTTAATGACCACGCATTGAATCTTTTGTAGATGGAATTCCAGCTTCCAAATGCCTCAGGCAAGTCTCGCCACGGGCAGCCAACCCGCATTCGATACAGCATACCTTCTACTGTCATGCGCAGATTGCGCTTGTTATATATCGCTTCTTGAAGCAGAATCTTCTCCAGCTTCGACCAGAACTCATCACTGAGCATCAATCGGGGCATCGCAAACTCGTTTTGTTGGTGGTATGGGAACCCCAATATTACGAGTTTGTTTCTATCTATTAAATACTTATCTCAAAACGTCAACAGACCCTAGTAGAAAAACTAATTATTTATTCAGTATCTATTCAGACTCTCACCCTTAATATATCAATAACTGTGAAATCAATGGACGGGGGTTATATGAAAAAATTTAAAATGACATGCATGGCAATTGCGCTATGCAGCGTCTTTGCATTCAATCCCGCAGGAGCCGAAGACGGCGGAGGCTCTGACGGGGGTGGGTTTGATGGGGGTGGATTTGACGGTGGAGGTTATGACGGTGGCGGATTTGACGGTGGCGGATTTGACGGCGGCTATGATGGAGGAGGTTTTGATGGCGGCTACTACGAGGGAGGGGGTTATGACGAAGGTGGTTACGACAGCTACGATAATGGCGGTTATGACAATAATTATGATGGTGGAGGGTTTGATTCCGGGGGTTATTATGACCAGAGTAGCGGGTTCGAAGAGGGTTATGATCAGGGTGATTTCGGACAAGACGATGCATTTTATCCTGATAATGCCTCAGATCAACAGGAAAACATCGATTTTGCCGATGATATAAACTCAGAGAGTAATTTTGATCAGACAGGCGAATTTAATCAACCGGATGATTTTGGAGTTAATAATGACTCTGATTCAAATGCCGGCACCGCCCAAAGTAACGAAATTTCACCTGAATCTTTCCAAGAAAACGTGGCAGCTCCCGCTAATGAATCGAGTGAAACCGGGACATCCGTTCAAAACGATGGTGTTAGTCAAGCCGATTCAGCTGCTCAGAACGTAAATAGTGAAATTAATCCCGAGGCTAAGCAGATTTCATCAGGCCAGGAAGAGTTAGCCGCGCCCGGTACTTCATCCAATGGAGCAGATTCATCGGTTCAAGATAGTGTTACTTCACCAAATGCTGAGGCTCAAGATAATCAAATCACTGAAAATAATGATTCAACCGGAACAGATCAGTCGACCCAAGCCGATGGAACAAATCAAGATGGATCAAATACTCAAAACGTGAATGTTCAAAACAATGTGCAGACGGATCAAAATAATGCAAACAGTGATAATTCTGCCCACCACCATGATCATCATCACGGACATCACCATCATCTGGATGGATTTGGTTTGGGATTTGGCCTGGGGCTGGGGCTGGGCTGGGGATTTGGTCCAAGTTGGGGTTGGGGCTGGGGGCCTGGTTGGGGATTTGGTTATGCTGGTTTTGCACCTTTCAATAGCTTTGGTTTTTACAGCAATTGGAGAGGCGGTGGGTTTTATAATAACTATGCGTTTGGGCCATATCGGCGATTTGAAAGTCATTATCCATTAGGAGGTTATCCTGTTGGCGTTGTTACCACACCTATAATGCAAAGACCAACGTATATTCAACAAAATACTGTACCTCGGCCAGCTGCTGTGCAAAGAAATAATTATTGGTATTATTGTCGTAATCCGGAGGGATATTATCCGTATGTCAAGCAATGCTCTGGAGAATGGATAAAAGTACCTCCTCAACCAGCATCCTGAGAATAAATATGAAATTTAATGAAATCAGGCTATTGGAAAAATCTAGTTGAATCAATTATTTTAACAATAAAGGTCATAGATGAAGATGGACTATGATAGAGAATTGCTCGATGGTAAACCAAATATGGCGGTAAAAGATTTAACCTGGGTCTTAGCCTGAAGTTTAAATTAATGCTGGGGTTAAAAGAATAAAGACGAGATAATGATATGAGTGAAGAACAAAAAGACGCAGGAGTTACAACGGATGAATCACATAGTATACGATTACGGGCTGTTATAAGCTGGGTTGTTGTAATTATCCTGATTTGCTTTGGAGCATTCATGCTGTATAAATTGACCAATTTTCATAATACACCTGGTGACTATTGGAAAATCATGGTTAAAGAGCAATTCCCGGTTTTAGTTGGGTTGCCTATGGCTGGTCTCGGATCACTTTTCGTTACTCTTATTTTGCGCATATCCACAGGGCCCATAGAATTCGAAATCGGTGGCCTTAAATTCAAGGGTGGCGCGGCTCCAATTGTATTTTGGATTATTTGTTTTATGGTCATTGTTTTGTCTATTAATTTGCTTTGGCAAAATTAATCAGGTTCAGAAGATTGACGCAGCTAAATAGGAAGATGATAGACTTTGTAGGTAGTGATCTACGATTGGATGATTAAACTGTGCTAATGAATTTAGTTAACTATATATATCGCGAGAGTGACCGCGCTTATCCGCATTTATCCATTAGGCACCCCATTTCAATATTCAAAAATTGACGTCTCAATTAATTAACCGGGAAAACTTATGACCATTCCTTACATGTACAAAACATCCATACCCATTTTCAAACAACTATTAAACAGTTTGAGTGCTATTCTCACCAAAGCTGAAACTTACGCAGCCGAGAAAAAGTTTGAACCGATAGTGTTGCTGAATGCTCGGTTATATCCTGATATGTTTTCCTTGCTGCGTCAGGTGCAAGTTGCTACCGACTTTGCCAAGAGTGTATCAGCGCGGCTGGCAGGGGTTGAAGTACCGGTATATGAAGATAACGAGCAGACTTTTTCTGATTTACAGGTTCGAATTAATAAGACTCTGAAGTTTATTGAAAGCCTTGTGCCTACTCAGTTTGAAGGCAGTGAGACGCGTGAAATCGTGTTGCGCCCGGGCACACCAAAAGAGAAAAAACTATCCGGACACAACTACTTAAATAATTATGGCTTGCCGCAATTTTTCTTCCATGTGACTACCGCCTATGCGATTTTGAGGCACAATGGGTTGGCAGTGGGCAAAGGTGATTTTATGGGTAATTTTTAGCTGCTGCTGTGATGAATTGTCTTTATTGATCAATAAAATGCCAATAATCTCCATCACCGCGGAACATGCCGCAGAATTGATCTTAGCGCTTCTCAAAGCAAATTCATGGCTTAATACGCCTGGAGTCATGACGCAAGATGATTTCCATGCGAAGGGTGAAGCTATTTTGTTTTTGCAGCAAATGGCAATTCATGGTGCAAGCAACTTTGGTGATACCAATTAACCTGCATAAGCGGATAATCAGCGGATTTTTATTGGGCTTAATAAGCAAATTGATGCTTCCTGAGCATCCTCTAAACCGGAAGAGCTGGCAAGTTGATGACTCAAAGCTGATGCCTGAACAGGCATTGCAGGTTATTGCAGCGGAAATCGTCGGAGACCATCCCCGCTTATAAAGCCTGCACTAATCTTCAATGATGCGTGGTTTATAAATCATACAGTTACACCCAATAATCTACCGACTGTCGCAGTCAGGCCCATTGCAAGCGCCCCCCAGAATGTAACTCTGATCGCACCCACAGACATTGCTGCACCGCCTGCGTGTGCGGCAAGACTGCCCAAGATTGCCAAAAATGCAAGTGATGATACTGCGACGATGGGTATGAGTTGAGTTCCTGGCATATTCCATGCCACCAATAATGGTAATACAGCACCCAGAGTAAATGCGCCCGCGGAGAACAATGCAGCTTGAATGGGGCGAGCTCTCGCATTTTCCGCCAAACCTAATTCATCTCTTGCATGCGCACCTAATGCATCATGTGCCATTAACTGCTTTGCTACCTGTAAGGCTAGATCTGATTCCAACCCTCTTTTTTCATAAATATTGGCCAGTTCATTCAATTCAAATTCAAAGTCATTTTTTAAAGAATCTTTTTCAAGCTCGAGATCCGCTTGTTCTGTATCTGATTGAGAGCTGACCGATACGTATTCACCGGCAGCCATGGACATAGCACCCGCAACCAAGCCGGCAACACCCGCAATGAGAATATCCGCATGCATTGCTTGAGCCGATGCTACACCGATAATAAGACTTGCTGTTGAAACAATACCGTCATTGGCGCCGAGAACAGCGGCACGTAACCATCCCGTGCGGTGTGATCGATGTATCTTATAGCGGCTCATATATTTCCCGACGTGTGTTTTTGGGTGTTTTTGAACAAACTGTTTTAATTTTTATTGTGGATTTCTCAGTCTATTCAGTTTTTATTTATCTTTATTTGTATAGATTAGCATCGATAGGAATAGGCTTGTATCAACTAATTGTATTGAAAAACTCATTGAAAGCTTGTTTAAGGGTATATTGGACTTGTGCAATAAAAACTCGACTTAAACCACGAGAATGCGTAACAATCATGACTAAATTATTTAAGTATTTCAGTATCAATGTAATGTTTCTATTGCTTATGTTGATCTCTGCTCCGAAATGGGTTGCTGCTGGACCGCTACTGCATACCACGGAAGGCTACGCCTCCGGTCAATTAAGTAGAATAAGTCGTGATAATAATGTAACCAGAGCTTATGTTGGGGAAATTTCGCTCGGGCATGAAAGTATGACTTTTATCAGTCTTGGAAATCAACCTCCTAACCTGGTTTCCAATCCATGGCAGTTTTGTTTTGAAAAAGATCGATACGAGGAGCTTGAGAATCTCATTGGTAATGACGTCGTGTTGGAATTTAAAACACCTAAAAATAATTCATTGTTATCTTGCGCTTCTGTAAACGAATTAGTGGAGGTTTATCCGGTTATTCAGGATCAGCCACTGGAACAAAAACATTTTGTTGGTAACATTTATACTATGGATCGGGAGATTTCCCACGGCGTTGAGTTCGGAAGAATAACAAATTTGATTAAAAACAAGGGTACTAATAGAAGCTACTTCATGACGATACAAGTGGGTACCGGCGGGAGCAAATTCCGCCATTTCGTCATAGATGATCATGATTTATATGATTATGCTATTACAGCATTAAAAAATGGTGCCATTGTTAAAGTGCACTATAGCGATCGGCTTGCTTTTTTCACCAATTTTTATGGATTGGGATCCAGATCGGTTGTTTCAGAAATCGAGGCTGTTGATTAGATTTCAAGTAATAAAGTAATTCTTAAGATCGTGCGATCGGAGCGGATGATTCTTAATATGATATTAATATTAAAAGATAATTACGGATTCCATCTGTTGGCAAAGTAAACCGGATCAATCTGAGTGACTCGCGAGGCTATTTTAGATACGACAAAAGCCAGGGTGTTGTTAGCGATTTATCAATTGCAACGCATTCTCCAGCAAGATTTCAGGTAATCACATAACACCTTGTTCTTTATTAGAAGATATATCTGAGCTGCTAAAGTGTGACAGCATGAATGGTATTTACAAAATAACTTGATCAAGGCATCAGCTCTTGGAATGTAGTGATTTTATCTTTTAATAACAGAGATTTCTATGTAACTTTGTTTGTTGAATTTGTAAGCTTGTATATGATGATGAGAAAGTTTGGAATTAATTTAATTTAGTAATTGATTTTTATATGTTAGATTTGAATATTAAATTTTCTTGCTTAAGGTAAATTAAGTAAGTGGGGGAGTGAATCTAGGTAACTTTGTTTTGACAACAACAGGCAGGATTGGGAAATTCCATCCACAGTAATTGATAGCTGAAATCTCATATCATTAGGTAGACAAAACTATGAACACGACAGAACACAGAGAATTCCGGGAGAGAATGCGCTTGTTATTGGCATTATTTGCACACGAGCTTCCGGATAGAATGGATGAAATTGAAGCCCTCTGGGATAAGTTACAAATCGAATGGGATATCAAAGTGCTTCAAGAGCTGCATCGTTCTGTGCACAATCTGGTCAGCAACGGCAAAACATTTGGCTATCCCGAGCTGAGCATAGAGGCAAGGGCATTGGAGCAAGTTCTCAAGAGCCTGATGCAGAAAGATATATCGGCCGATACTTTGCAAGCATCACGAATTTTGCAGCAAATTCTTGAATTGAAAAAAATTGCGACTGAAAAAGAATCCATATTAACCATTGAAGTTATTTCAAAAGCAGCTGATGAACATGTGCTTGTTCCGGATATTCCTGCATCTAATCTGATTTTTGTGGTGGAAGATGATTTCGAGGCAGCGCAAGAACTTGCTTTGCAATTACGTTATTATGGTTATGAAGTGGAGGTTTACAATCATCTCGATAAGTTCCGTGCCGCTGTTGAACAAAACCCTCATGCGATTATCCTGATGGATATTGAATTTCCCGAGAATGAAATGGGCGGGATTCAAATCATGGAACAAATTCAGAAAGGGCGCACTCAACCCATTCGGGTGATATTTATTTCAGCTCATGATGATATGGCGTACCGGCTAGGTGCAGTACGCGCCGGCAGTGTCGCATATTTCACAAAACCCATTAACTCCAATGAATTAATTGATCAACTGGATTTGATCACTGCATCGCAAATTCAGGAACCGTTTCGCGTATTAATTGTGGATGATAGCCCAACGCTGCTTGCTTACCATGCTGCTATATTGGAGCAAGCTGAAATGCATGTAAAAACGGTATCCGAGCCAATGCAGTTATTGGAAAAGCTGAATGATTTTAATCCAGATATTATTCTGATGGATTTGTATATGCCAGGATGCAATGGCTTGGAATTGGCAAGAATTATCCGGCAGATAGATGGTTTTCTGAGTACGCCTATCGTCTACCTTTCTTCTGAGAACGATTTCAACACGCAACCGGAAGCTATGAGTCTGAGTGGGGATGACTTTTTGGTTAAGCCCATCGATCCTGCATATTTAATTTCAGCCGTCACAACTCGCGTAACTCGATCGCGGTTTTTAAGGTCTTTAATGATCCATGACGGATTGACCGGCTTATTGAATCATACCGCTATTAAGGAAGAATTGGCACGTGAAGTAATACGCTCCAGTCGACTGAAATCTTCGTTATCATTTGCGATGGTGGATATTGATTTCTTCAAGAAAATCAATGACAGTTATGGTCATGCAGCGGGAGATCGCGTAATCAAAAGCTTAGCGCGATTGTTGAAGCAACGCTTGCGAGAAACGGATATTGTCGGGCGTTACGGCGGCGAAGAATTTGCAATTATTATGAATGATACTGATGCAACCTCGGCAGCAAAAGTGATTGACGAGATACGGAATGTTTTCTCACGGCTATTGCATTTGAGTCATGATGAAGAATTCTCGGTAAATTTTAGTTGTGGTATAGCGGATCTTGCGCATTTTCCCGATGCTGCAAGCTTGAGCGAAGCAGCTGATGCTGCGCTTTATCAAGCAAAACAAAGAGGGCGGAACAAAGTCATTGTCAATAAAAACGATTAGAATGCGTATTGGCGCTAAGTCTAATTTTACATGAGGTCTCTTGAAGTCAAGGATCATCGCTGCGTGTGCGAAGGTGACGAAGAGGGTGAGCATCTGCATCAACGGCGAAGTGAATTTTGCTGAAGGCAGCGCGTAATTGTGGATCGGGATCAATGATTTTAAGTGCCTCGATTACGGCAACTCGTGGCGCCAAGCCGGCGAAATTGGCTACCTGTATCGCCAGTCCGGGGCGCGCATTGAGTTCAATAATCATGAGGCCTCGATCCCTGTCCAATACCAGATCAGCACCCAAATACCCCAAGCCGGTCATTTCATAACAAGCAGCGGCAAGCTGCAATAGTTTATCCCAATGAGGAACAGTTAATTCTGAAAATGTCTTGCGAGTGTCCGGGTGATGTGAAATGGTATTACCATATTGCACGGCATGCAGCGCTTTGCCTGAACCTACATCGATCCCGACACCTACTGCACCTTGATGCAAATTGGCTTTGCCGTCCGAAACATGTGTTGTCAGCCGTAGCATTGCCATAATGGGATAACCCCGAAATACAATAATACGAATATCCGGAATACCTTCGTAACTATAGTCGGAAAAAACCGGATCCAGCTGTATCAATGATTCAATCATGACGGTATCGGGCTTGCCACCCAGGCTATGTAAGCCACTTAGAATATTTGATACATGTCTTTCTATATCCACTAACTGAATCGAGTCACCGCTGGGTTTAAAATAGAGATTATGATCATGCTCGATAATGACCAAAATGCCTTTGCCGCCACTTCCTTTAACGGGTTTGATAACAAACTGATCATGTGGGCACAGTAATTCTTTCAGTAATTTGACATCATGCTGATATTGAACAGTGCCAAGTAGTTTGGGCACTGTAATGCCGGCTTTTTGCGCTAATAGCTTGGTCTTGAGCTTATCGTCAACGAGTGGATATAAATGGCGGGGATTGTAGCGGGAGATCAAACCGAAGTTTCTTTGATTCATCCCGATAATGCCCAAGCTTCTGAGTTTTCTAGCGCTTGCCAGAAACATTGCGTCTTTCCAATGAATGAAAACGATACAACTCGGATAAACGATAACCGGTATATTGTCCCAGAACCAGAATGAGAGCCAAATTAACCAGCATCAATTCGGGAAAATTAAAAGACAGATATTCAACGGTCCGGTTAGTCATAAATAAATAGGCGATCACCGCTGTCAACAAGCTTCCGCTTCCCTGAATAAATACTTCCCGGGGACCATCTTCCTCCCATAACACCGACATACGCTCAATGGTCCATGACAAAATGATCATCGGGAAGAAAGTGACCGTCATAGCCTGATCAAGTCCGATTTTGTTGCTTATAATGCTGATACTGGCGATGATTGCGATCACTACAATGATTACAGCTGAAATGCGCGCAACAAACAGAAGATTCAGGCGCGATAAATATGATCTTATCAGTAGTCCAATTCCCACAACTGTCAGAAAAATGATGATTCCGGTTAGCAAAGTTGTTTGTATCAAAGCTAATGCGATCAGGATAGGCATAAAGGTACCGGAAGTCCTTATACCTATCAATAAGCGCATGATAACGACGATTAAAGCGCCAATGGGTAATAATAAAATCATTTTGAACGCATTTTGCTGCTCAATGGGCAGGCTGTAGATGGAGAAATCCACCAAGCCGGCTTGCTTGTTCATGCCATCTCTAACCACTAGATTGCGGGTTGAATGAACATTCTTAATAATTGCGAAAGATATTTGTGAATTCTTGCCACCCACTACATCAAGCAAAGATTGATCACCACGTTGCCAGATCAGAAAATTTTCCGGTTTTCCATGTACTCCGGAATTCTGATTAAACAGGAGCCATTGCCCCCCAATATAAACTTCCACGAAGTTGATCAGTGATTGCCTGCGTCGGCCATCTTCCAGGTATAACCCTCGAACGATGCGCGCGCTGATTCCTTCCATCGCCAATAGATTGATAATCAAATACGTCTTATAATCTTCACCGGATTTTTCATTCAGTAGCAGGCTCTGATTCTGACTGGGCGTTTTGGAATTTAATGTGGCAATCAATTCACGAGTGAAAATTTCAGTATTGGCAGATCTGCCATGTACTTGTTCCAACAGGGTGATAGCCGCTGTTTTGATCACTTCATCAAATTCAGGTTTTTCAGGTTCTGGTGGAAGATCGTCCGTTATTTGAGCTGAAACAATTTGCTCAGTTTCATACAGGCTGAGCCTGTAATAAGCTGTTTGCGGGCCGTTTGCGGTTCTTTTGCTCCACTCGGCACGACGTCCAGTAGGTGAAATGACTTCACTGAACCCATAATCTGGGGAGGCGAAATCTTCTTTCATGAAAACAATATCCGGAGTCTGCGGGGGCAATGCAAAAGATACGACCACAGGGTCGCCTCGTGCGACAAAATTTATCCGGGCTTCAATAGTCCAGACTGATTTCTTGTCATCCGGCAATAAGGGAAATCCTAAAGCAAAGTGTTTGTACAAAATCAGACCAATTCCAAATCCCATGATCAGGATAACTAGAATATAGAGTCTTAGTCTTGTATGCATTATTTGATCTCGCTCGCTGTATCCGAATTTTCGATTTTTGGAGTCGCAACGTTTTTCTTGCTGACATCGACAATAGCCAGATCCTGCAGTAAATTGCGTCCGATCAGTACTTGATGTTTGAAGCGGCTACGATCTTCCAGCGTGAAATTGATCTGCTCATCGATATCGGCAAGCATTACACGAATCCTGACCACCGGACGGCGATGTGACTCCCTGCCACCACGCCCTTTAATACGTACGTATCGCCGTAGCCGCCGGGTCAATTCCAGTTTATCTCCAGTTAATGGATGAATTAAACTGAATTTTACAAAAGGTTTCCCATCTCTTTCAAACTCAATAATATCAAGCGCATTCAATGATGATGTTTGGGCTCCGGTGTCGATTCTCGCACTAAATTCCATACCGGGGGGATCAAGAAAAGCATTCTCTATACCGCCCAATAATGTTTTAGTTTTAGTCTCAGCGATATCCGACGGCTCTTTTACGGGTGCTTCATCAAGGTTTGAATCGCAAGAACAAGTTTTTTCCGTTGAGTTCTTCATGGTATCGGGAAGATCTTTGGAATCATTTTTTTCTAACAATTTTTTTTGTTCGGTCATTTCGGCAAACAGGGTAACTAGCTCTGATTCTCTAGCACTAATCATCGCTTCACGCTCTGCCAGCTGATTCTCACGTGTGTTGCAGGCTAATAAAACGAATACTGCAAGCATTAACAGGAAATAACGACAACAAGTTTTTGCGTAAGACCAATGAGCAATTCTCATAACTTTCTTATTCTTAATTATTTATTTAAACAGAGCATTGCTGTTGCACGAATAATATCAGCTAATCTGTCCATTTATCGGGTGCAATTTGAAATATCCCTATGTTGTGATGCTCGATATAGCTTTGCACTATCAAATAGTGTCAGGGATTGCTTAGCTGAATGGATAGTGTTTGATTTTTATAAGTACAAGCGTATCGATGAATTTCCAGACAATGCGATGTAACGGTGAATTGATAAGAACCAGGGAGTTCGTTTTTAGTATCAAATTTGAATTCAAAATGACCTTTCTGATTACTGGGATAGGATTGATTCGCCACTAGAGACCCATCAGAACGGATCAGCTTGAAATTAAGTAAAACATCGGGCGCAGGCTGTGCATTGTATTCCACCCATCCGCTCAGAACCACGGTGTCGCCCACAGTAAAATGGGTTTTAGGGTCGATCAGGACGGGTTGTGAAATATGTGTCGCGAACGAATTTTTTATACTACCGCATATAATGAGCAGGATGACGAATGAAATAAGATAATTTTTTTTAGCGGTCATTATAGAAATTAAAGTAGTGATGAAGATTGCCCAATTGACAATAACCTATTGGTTTATTGATAGAGTTATTTCTTAGGTATAAAAAGATCAGTGATGGTTCCTTCTGCCATTTCAGCAGCAAATAAAACTGTTTCTGAGAGCGTGGGATGCGGATGGATTGTCAAGCTGATATCTTGCATGTCAGCACCCATTTCCAATGCCAGTACGGTTTCAGCAATCAACTCACCGGCATTAACGCCTGTAATGCCGGCGCCAAGGATGCGACGTGTATTTTTATCCAAGAGCAATTGTGTCAATCCTTCTTCACGGGCCATCGAGATTGCTCTGCCGCTGGCGGCCCAAGGGAAACTGGTTTTCTCGTAATCAATACCCAGTTGAATGGCTTCTTTCTCGGTCAGGCCCATCCACGCGATCTCAGGATCAGTATACGCCACTGAAGGAATGGTGCGGGCATCAAAGATAACCTTGTGTCCGGCAATTATCTCGGCTGCCAGTTTGCCTTCATAGGTTGCTTTATGAGCTAGCATTGGTTCACTGGCAATATCCCCGATTGCCAGGATATGCGGAAGATTGGTACGCATGTGTTGATCCACGGAAATGAAACCGCGTTCATTGATTTTGATGCCAATTTTCTCAGCATCGATCTCCTGCCCGTTAGGGCTGCGACCGACCGCCATCAGAATGCGATCATAAGTTTGGGGTTCCGGAGCATTCTTGCCCTCAAAAGTTACCGTCAGTCCGGCTTTCCCAGTTTCAATCCGGGTTACCTTGGTTTCAAGGTAAATCGCTTCGTAGCGTTTCTTGATGCGACGGTACAATGGTTTCACCAGATCGGTATCAGCACCTGGAATCAATTGATTCATCCATTCCACTACACTGATTTTGCTTCCCAATGCGTCATAGACTGTTGCCATCTCCAAGCCGATAATGCCGCCACCTATAATCAGCATTCGTTGAGGTATATCGCTCAGTTGAAGAGCATCGGTGGAATCCATCAGACGTGGGTCATCATAAGGAAAACCGGGAATACGGGTCACGCTGGAACCTACCGCAATAATGCAGTTGTCAAATGATATCGTTTTTACACCTTCACCGGTTTCAACTTGTATCAGATGCGGTGCGGCAAATTTTCCGGTACCGTGAATGATTGTAACTTTGCGTTGCTTTGCCAGTGCTTTCAGGCCTTTGGTTAGCTTGTTGATCACTGATTCCTTCCAGGTGCGCAGCTTGTTAATATCGACTTGAGGCTTACCAAATACGATTCCCTGTGCTTGTGCTTCTTCCGCTTCGGTAATGATTTTGGCGGTATGCAGCAGAGCTTTGGATGGAATGCAGCCAACATTTAAACATACTCCGCCGAGTGCGGCATGGCGCTCGATCAAAACCACTTTTTTCCCTAAATCAGCTGCGCGGAAAGCGGCAGTATACCCTCCAGGACCAGCACCAAGCACCACCACTTCGGCGTGGATATCGCTTTGTGAACTGGATTGGGTTGATGTTGTTACAGGGGCGGGGATCTTGGCCGGTATTTCCTGGTTGATTTCGGTTTCTTTTTTTTGATCCTCTGTGCCTTTGGATGGTTCGTTTACCGCCAAGGTGAGGATAACCGAACCTTCGGATACTTTGTCGCCAACTTTGACTTTGATTTCCTTAATCACCCCGGCGTGGGGTGAAGGTACTTCCATTGAGGCCTTATCAGTTTCCAGCGTAATGAGAGAGGTTTCTTTCTCAACGGATACGCCGGGCGCAACGAACACTTCAATAACCGGAACATCTTTAAAATCACCGATATCAGGAACTTTTACTTCAACAATTCGCGTCATAATACCCTTTTATTGATGAATTTATTGCCTTATCTGACCGTCACCCAGCACGATAAATTTCTGGCTGGTCAATCCTTCCAAGCCGACCGGGCCGCGTGCATGGATTTTGTCGGTAGAAATGCCAATCTCCGCACCCAGGCCGTATTCAAATCCATCCGCGAAACGCGGGGTAGTGTTGACCATCACCGAGCTGGAATCGACTTCGCGCAGAAAGCGGCGTGCACGGGTATAGTTTTCGGTAACAATCGCATCGGTATGCTGCGAGCCATATTTCGTAATGTGATCAATCGCTTGCTCTAATCCCGCTACAATGCGTATGCTCAGTATTGGTGCCAGGTATTCTTCATACCAATCCTGCTCAGTCGCTGCTTTAATTTGTGGAATAATGTCGCATGCTGTTTCATCGCCGCGTAGTTCGACACCTTTATCGATATAAATTTTGTTCAGCACGGGCAATATTCTCGGCGCTATCTCTGCGTGGATCAGTAGCGTTTCCATCGTGTTGCAAGTGCCGTAACGTTGGGTTTTTGCGTTATCCGCTATGCGCACCGCTTTATCAAAGTCTGCTTCATCGTCTATGTACACGTGACAAACACCATCCAGATGCTTAATCACCGGGACGCGTGCTTCTTTTGTAATGCGCTCGATCAGGCCTTTGCCGCCACGAGGTACAATCACGTCAACAAAATTTTCCATGGTGATCAGTTCGCCAACAGCAGCGCGATCGATGGTTTCAATCACTTGTACTGCTGTTTCCGGCAAACCGGCCAGGCGTAACCCTTCTTTTACACACGCAGCAATTGCCTGATTACTATTAATGGCTTCCGACCCGCCACGTAAAATTGCCGCATTACCCGCTTTCAAGCACAAACCTGCAGCGTCAGCCGTCACATTTGGGCGCGCTTCATAAATAATGCCGATCACTCCCAGAGGCACGCGCATTTTCCCCACCTGAATGCCGGATGGACGGTAATTCAATCCACTGATTTCTCCTACCGGATCAGCCAACGCAGCAATCTGCATCAAACCTTCCGTCATTGCGGCCACGCCTTTGGCCGACAAAGCCAAGCGGTCGATCATTGAAGCTTCGAGATCTTTCGCACGCGCATTCTCCAGATCTTTGGCATTGGCCGCTAATAATAATGATTCATCACGACGGATGGCGTTGGCCATAGCAATTAATGCTTGATTTTTAGTTGCAGTATCGGCCTTTGCAATCAAACGAGAGGCTGCACGTGCTTCCTGGCCGACGAAATACATATAACTTTTGATGTCTGTGGTGTCCATAGATTAAGTTTTAATCAAAATCTGAATCTGTAAATAGTTAGGAATTATAGTACAAGATAAGGGTTCTATTATAAGCTGCCACAGGCGCAGTCGGTTGCAAAACTATTTATTATTCAGTCATCACACACCGAATGTACGAGAAATAGCTTCTATTAATTGCTTTTTTTGTTAATTTATTTTCTAACATCGTAGTGTAATTTGAAAGCCGGTCAAAATAACTCATACGTTGCTTGGTACAGTGGACAGAGGTATTTATGGAAAAAAGTGCAATATTAGGTGTATTAGCAGCCGAAGTGGAACAAGGGCGATTGATTTTTCCGACCTCCGCTACTGCGGCGATCAAGATCAAAGAAAAATTAGAAGATCCCGATTGTAGTATGGATTCTGTAGCGCGATTGATTCAAGCTGAGCCGCTGCTATCGGCAAAAGTAGTTGCAATAGCCAATTCTCCTGTGTTTAATCGCTCCAGCAGGAAAATTACCGACGTACGCTCAGCAGTTACATTAATCGGTATGCGAACGGTGCGAAATTTGGCAACAGTAGTGGTGGTACAGCAGCTGGTAGGGTCGCTGGCCAGAAGCGAGCAGGTTGCTCAATTATGGAAACACTCCGCTTATGTGGCTGCGCTGGCACAAGTTATCGCGCGCCGGGTCACCCGGCAAGATCCCGAAACAGCCATGTTCGCCGGAATAATTCACGAAATTAGCTGGTTTTACTTATTGGCTCGGGAGAAGTATTATCCGGGATTAATTGATGAAAGCATGGCGAGTTCATGGAGCAGTGACGAAGAGTTGGAAGAGGATGGTGAACTCAATTGTGAAATTATCATCGGTACTGCCGTCTTAAAAGCACTTTCAGTTCCGGATCCGGTATTGGAAAATATTATTTATCTGTGGCATGGGTATTTAACATTTCCACCCAGCTCGCTCGGCGATACACTGCTAATAGCCAATCAGTTGGCTCCGGTCAAATCCCCTTTCACTTTACCCTCAGATCAGAGATATAGCGATGCCCCTGTTAACGTTAATTTGTTAATCGATGATACAACACTGGGCGAAATATTAAAGGATTCGGAGGAGGAAGTGCGATTATTGACAGAGGCCTTATGTGCATGATCTGGTCTCGATGTACATAAAATCCGTTGCTTAAACTGACCTTGTGATGGATGCACAGGAAATTATCATCACGTATGAAGTCATTGGATATCTTTATTCAATTGATTCGGATGAAATCTGACAACGTATCCGATAGAGAGACAATTTCCCGCTCTACAAAACCATTATTAATTGAAAAAATATTAAAAGCTGCAATGATTGTCCGTTTGCCAGCTCATTGAAACAACGTAGCATCCGAACCATCAATGGTAATCTTTGATTACTGTATAACCTGGCATCAAAATATACTCTATACAAAGTGAAGGTTGTCGAACAGCAGATTTAGTATTTAAAAAGATTATCAGCTGTTTTTCGATATCAACTATCAATTAGAAGGGCGATTATATATATCACTGATTACATTGATATAGTCTTGTAAAGTCGGTACGAATGTACTATGCGGGGTTGTGCAGGCATAGTAAGAAATGAGTAGGAATTTCCTATAGATACAATCAAATAATGAACCTAGAATGCCACCTGTATTGAATTAAAACCCAAGTAAGTCCAAGGCGGTTGGTTTTTTAATATTTTTCTTTATTTACTCTATTGGAGATTCAAATGAGAAACAGTTTTAAACTGAAACTATTAGCAGCTGCAATTCTGATGACCAGTAGTGTTACTCACGCAGCACCGACTGTTATGGGCAATTGGGGTGTTCACGATGATCCTGTTGAGCATGCGAGTGTATTGCTAGGAGTTGGTGCTGGATCGTTTGATCATGTATTTACATTTAACTTAGCTAATTGGAATGGCCTCGTGTCTATCGCGGTTACCAATGATTTCGGAAAATTTAATATTAATGGCTCCTCTTTGCAGTTATGGAAAGAAACCAGTGCTGATGGCAACTACACTAATGACACCTCTTTAGGTTCATTTGCATTTGATTCTTCATCGGTGGGCATGGATTTTGGCAATCTGGGACCCGGTAATTACTATTATGAAATTACAGGCACTGTACTAGGCCTGAAAGGGGGGAGCTATACTGTAGATTCTTACATCTCTCCAGTTCCTGAACCGGAAACCTATGCAATGTTATTGGCTGGATTAGGGATGATTGGTTTTTCTGTGCGTCGCCGTCGACCAATTTAGAAAATTTAGAACAGTATAATAATAATTAGATTCTGAGTAATGATCTTAAGCCACAGGAATATTCTCCTGTGGTTTTTTATTGATTTGGAGAGTATGTAGCATTTGTCGCATGCAACTAGCAATTGCCAAAGCACTAGAACGTAATCATGGAGGCGCTTGTAATAAGTAGCAAACTCTTTTTGACTTCGCTCTCATTCATGAAGCGTAGTTTTTCTTTTTATGAATGAAGCTACTGCATCGAATGTAAGCCGATCATATTGCCTTCAGTGTCACGAACCAGAGCAATAAAGCCGTATTTTCCAATGGACATTTTCTCGCGTACAAGGTATCCACCCATAGCGGTTGCGCGATTGGCTTCAACAGCACAGTCCATGCATGTAAAATAGACGAGCACGCCGTTACCCCCTCCCGGGCCATTTTCCATTTTGACCAATGCGCCGGATGCGCCTGACTGATCACTGTTCATTGGAAAACTCCATAACTCAATTTCCATTTTTGCAAGAGCGTTTAAACGTTCCAGCTTTACTTGAAATACGGATTCATAAAAATATCTGGCCCGATCCATATCCTGCACATAAATTTCAAACCAACCAACAGGATTCTTCATCTTCATTTCTCCTGAAGTAAATTAAAGCTCCGGGATTTAACCCTTCTTACAGCCATACCATCAGACCCATTTCCAAAGGATGAGAGAGTAATGAATGGTAAGGATAAATGCGGATGAAATACTCCTGCTTGCCGCACAATTCCGGAATCAGTTTAAGTTCGAACGAATGCTCGTGCGAATCCTGAGTGCCGGTGAATTCAAATTTGAAGTGCTTGAAATTACATAGCTTGGTGGTTTTAAACTGACGGCATATCAACAGCTCAATGACGACGTCTTCCGGGGATAGGCCGTTCAGATTTGCGGCCACCTTGAAATTCAGTGCTTCATTAAAATGAATTCGTTCACAGGGTGTGTCCAATCGGCGTAATGTAATCCCTTGCCACGCATGCTTTATTTTTGTTTTCCATACGGCTACATTCTTTGCCGCAGCAAAGTCGTTCGCTGCATATAACATTCCTTTCCTGCTGGCCGGGCGATAGAATTTTGTCACATATTCATCGACCATGCGGGTTGCATTGTAACGCGGTAGTAGGGATATCATTGAGTGCTTGGCCATTTTTACCCAATTGGGCGAATAGCCAAGTTTGCCATAGTCGTAATACAATGGAATGACCTGATCCTGCAAGATTTCATACAGTGCACGGCCTTCTTCTTGATCACGCAACGTTCCTTCCATATCCTCTGGACCGGGTTTGATCGCCCAGCCATTTTTACCGTCGTAGCCTTCTCCCCACCAGCCATCCAGTACACTTAGATTGATTGCGCCATTGATACCGGCTTTCATGCCAGAGGTGCCACTTGCTTCCAGAGGGTAGATCGGATTATTAAGCCAGACATCGACACCCGCAACTAAGCGTCGGGCAAGCCGTAAATCATAACCTTCGATTAATAAAAGCCGCCCTTCAAATTCAGGAAGGCTTGCAATTTGACTGATGCGCCGGATCAAATCTTGTCCTGGAACATCAGCAGGGTGAGCTTTGCCGGCGAAAAGAAGCAATACGGGGCGATCCTGATCGAAAATAATATTCCGTAACCAATCGAGATTATCAAATAACAATGCAGCGCGCTTATAAGTAGCGAAACGACGCGCGAAGCCCAATGTAAGAATGTTCGGGTTGATGGGGTCAACAAATTTCAGCAGCCGGTCGAGATGCGCTTCAGAGCCGCGATTCCTGCTATTCTGTTCACTGATGCGAGAACGAATACCATAAAACATTTGCGATTTTAATGATTGCCGCACACTCCAGAACAAATGATCCGGTATCGCATCGATGCTTGACCAATAATCGGTATCGCACATTTTGTTGCGCCATTCATGACCCAAGTATCGATCAAACAAATCGGACCATTCCTGCGCCAGGAAGGTGGGAACATGAACGCCATTGGTGATATAGGAAATCGGGTTTTCTTCCGGTTCGATTTGTGGCCACAAATCCCGGCAAATATTCGCGGAAACATCGCCGTGTATCTTGCTGACGCCGTTATGGGTGCGCGAGCCGTGGATTGCCAGCGCGGTCATGTTAAAATCCGGGCTTCCTGGCGCATGTCCAAGCGCCATGAATTCTTCGCGTGTAATATTCAGGTGACGATAAAAGCTGTCAAAATAGGTTTGAATGAGATTCGCATCGAAATGATCATGTCCTGCGGGAACAGCGGTATGTGTCGTGAAAACCGTATTGACCGCCACACTTTCCAAGGCGCTTGCAAAATCGAGTCCCTGCTGTACTAAAGCGTAAATGCGCTCCAGAATCATAAAGGCCGCGTGACCTTCATTGATATGCCATATGGTGGGCTTGATGCCGAGGGCTTGCAAGACACGTACTCCGCCCATACCCAGAATGATTTCTTGTTCTATGCGCATGACTTTGTCGCCACCATAGAGATTGTGAGTGATGTAACGGTCCTGTGGAGAATTTTCCAGCAAATCGGTATCCAGCAGAAATAATGTGACATGACCGATTTTTGCTTGCCATACTTTTATGGTGATATCCCGCTGCGAGAGGGGAACTGTAATTTGCAAACTTGAGCCGTCCTCGCGTAGCACCGGCGTAACAGGCAAATCATCAAAGTCCGAAATGGTATAAGCAACTTGTTGATTACCTAGGCTATCGATGGTTTGTGAAAAATATCCCTGGCGATAAAGTAAACCAATCGCCACAAAGGGAAGGTGCAAGTCGCTGGCCGCCTTACAATGGTCGCCTGCCAGGATGCCCAGGCCACCCGAATAAATGGGCAAGCTTTCGTGAAAGCCAAATTCAAAACAGAAATAGGCAATCTGGTCTTGCAAATCCAATTCTTCGTTAATCGGGACAGCGGAAGCGTCGTGATAGGAATCGTATGTGGACAGGATGCTGTTATAAGTGGCAAGAAAAACACGATCTTTCGTGGCTTTTATCAGTACCGATTCATCCACACGTTTTAGAAATGCTTTAGGATTATGTCCGACCGCTTCCCATAAGTGGGGGTCAAGGCGGGAAAATAGTGTGCGTGTAGCGCGATCCCAGCTGTACCAAAGATTGTTGGCCAATTCTTCCAGTCTTTTAAGGCGGTGCGGTATTTTAGGATTGACGGTAATGGTAAAAGCTGTACGCGTAAACATTCGTATTCTCCTTAATAAGAATTATCTTGGTATTGATTCGAAGAGTAAGGCAATCAGGATTAAACCTGAAATAGTCAAATTTTCAACTTTGACTATTAAGCAAATGATGTGCCTCCTGTTTTGCACCGAGCAAGCTGACCTCAGGATTAGTAATTATATACACAGGAAATTCGTGCATTAATTCAGAAAATCTTCCTTTGGCATGAAACGCACGCATAAAGCCGCCAAGCTTTAGAATATTGAGAATCCTAGGCGCGATGCCGCCAGCAATATATACACCACCCCGTGTAAGTCCTGTCAAAGCCAGATTGCCCGCATAGGCGCCATAAATATCGGCGAATATATTGATGGATTTTATCGCGATTGGATGTTGGTGAGTAAGCGCAAGTGCCGTAATAGTGGCACCGCTATCTTCTTCCAGATGGATAGGCGCAAGGTTTGAGGCTGTTGCGGAATTCATTTGCAGGAATTTAAAAATATTGGTTAATCCGGATCCTGAAAGTAATCGCTCTACGGACACATGGCCGAATTTATTATGGAGTGCTTCAAGTAACTGAATTTGTAACGTACTGGTTGGAGCAAAATCCATATGACCTGCTTCGGTAGGCACTGCAAAATAGCGACCTTCGTGCCAAGTGAGCCAGGCGACACCCATACCGGTACCCGCACCCAGTACTACGCGCATCGAATGTGCCAGTGATTTCCCAGTCTGCAATATTGCCACATCGTCAGGTGACAAGCTTTCAATGCCCAAAGCAGCTGCTTCAAAATCATTAATCAATTTGACTGCAGGAATTGAAAACTCGGTAGAAATAGTGCTACTGTTGATTTGCCAAGGTAAGTTGGTTAGTTTTGCCTGTTGCGTGACAACGGGGCCTGCGACCGCAAAGCATGCCGCAAGCGGGAGATCGGTCCCTCGGGTTCGGTTCAGAAAATCTTGGAAAATTTCGGAGAAGGTTGCAAAATCATGATTGTCATAACGATGTGTGAGTAACGTTCGCACCTTACCATTACTTATTTCTGCTGATTGCAGAATGGTTTTGGTGCCGCCGATATCTCCACAGACGAATTGCTTGTTCAAGTGTTGTTTATATAGAAATTAATCAGAAATATTATTTTGAGACTGATAAAAGACTTTAACAAAACCAATGAGTAGTATACATCGAACGGGTAGTATACATTGATCTACATGTTTTCATTGCCTTTCCTGTTAATTGACATACAATGGAACATTCAATGATTATTACTGCTATTGCATAATTCAAAATGACTGAGCCATTGATTATTGCCAAAACCGGCAGTACTGAGTTAGAGCTTTTGCCTGAAATGTCCACTCGGCACGGTTGTATCACGGGTGCGACGGGGACGGGCAAGACGGTGACTTTGCAGAGATTGGCAGAAAGTTTTTCGGGTATCGGTGTGCCGGTATTTATGGCTGATGTTAAAGGCGATTTAACAGGCATCAGCAAGCCTGGTTCGCTGACAGATAAAATAAAAAACCGTTTGAGCATGATGCGGGTGGATGTTTCTGAATGGAAAGGTTTCCCGGTTACTTTGTGGGATGTGCTGCAGAAAAACGGACATCCGCTACGTGCAACCATTTCCGACATGGGGCCATTGCTGCTGGCTCGTCTGCTGAACCTGAATGAAACGCAAGAAGGTGTGATAACGCTGGTTTTCAAGGTAGCGGATGATTATGGGTTATTACTGCTCGATCTCAAAGACTTGCGTGCATTGCTCCAATTTGTCGGTGATAACGCTGATCGATTTAAAACTCAATACGGCAGTGTTTCCTCGGCATCGATTGGTGCTATCCAGCGCGGTTTGTTACAGATAGAAGAGCAAGGCGGGGACCATTTTTTCGGTGAACCCATGTTGAATATTGAGGATTTGCTGCAGACTATCGATGGCAAAGGTGTCATTAATATTCTGGCTGCAGATAAGCTATTAAACTTCCCGCGATTGTATAGTACCTTTTTGCTGTGGATGCTATCCGAGTTATACGAGAATTTGCCGGAAATCGGGGATCGTGATAAACCTAAATTGGTATTCTTTTTTGATGAAGCGCATTTGCTGTTCAGCACAGCATCTCCCGCCTTACTGGAAAAAATCGAACAGGTTGTCAGGCTGATACGTTCCAAAGGTGTCGGGGTTTACTTTGTAACACAAAATCCATTTGATATTCCGCAGAAGGTATTGGCTCAGTTGGGCAACCGGATTCAGCATGCATTACGCGCATTTACGCCGCGTGATCAAAAAGCTGTGAATTCTGTTGCTGAAACTATGCGCCCCAATCCGGAACTGAATATCAAGCAGGCTATCCTTGAGCTTTCCGTGGGTGAAGCACTGATTTCTTTTCTTGAGCGCGACGGCTCTCCAGGCATTACCGAACGTGCGTATATTCTTCCTCCGGTCAGCCAGATCGGGCCCATTACACTGGAAGAACGGCAGCGGTTGCTGCAATCTTCTATTGTAACGGGTGTGTATGAGCAGGAAATTGACCGTGAGAGTGCCTTTGAACTATTATTGGCGCGGACGGGTAAAAACAGGTTGGATAGTGCTTCGCAGGCTCCTGGCGATAAGAACCTGAGGAAACCTTCGGAAGAAGGGATTTTGAAAGATCTAGGTGATTTATTCTCAAAGCCTTCGGGAAGACGAGGAGGGCAGCGCGAGGGGGTTATTGATGTTATGGCAAAAAGCGCAGCGCGTTCAATAGGATCGTCAATTGCCCGCGAAATCACTCGTGGTCTGCTCGGATCGTTATTAGGTAGGCGGCGTTAGCAGGCCAGCACTTAAAAAACATACCGGATCATTACCCACCTTCTCCATCGGATTGCTCAACTTCTTGCAATTCTGAATAAATCAATATCAGCAACGCGCACACCATTAAACCCTCTCTACGCAAGTAACTGTTAATAGAATCCTAAAACGTGGCAATGCCGAGATGAACTGTAGGATCATCTGCCGGATTCAAATCCAAAAACCGCATGATTGAAACTTCGCATTAGCCATTGATTCAACCGATTTATTATTGAGACTGCGTAATCAAGTGGTTCTCTGATTCTGCTTGTTCATCCGTAAAAATTACTCAGCACTTGTAAACCGAAGCATTGGATTGGCGTTAATGGGCATGGTTTTGCTTAATTTATATTTCTTAGTGCATCGATTGATTAGATTTTCAGGATTTCTATAAAAACGGCCATGCAAAAATTCAATATTGCTTATACCTGCAATATTCGCCATCCGGGCATGGAGGATGAGCGCTACGGCGAATTTGAAAGCCCGACGACCATTGCGGCAGTAGCAACAGCGCTTGAACGTATAGGCGCGGATGTTGAAGTGATTGATGTGGGTAAAGATATTTACCATCAGCTCGAGAAACGCAAACATCAAATCGATTTGGTGTTCAATAACGCAGAGGGTCTGGAGCAGAAGGAGCTGCGCGAAGCCATTGTTCCCTTCTTTTGTGAGCACTTGGGTATTCCGTATACCGGCAGCAGCCCCAAGACTTTTATCAACAAAATGGATAAGGCAACGGCAAAAAGAATCGTTGCCTATGAAGGAGTGCCAACAGCGAAATTTCAACTCATGGTGCCGGGTGACCAACTCAAGGATCTGGCTTTTCCCTTGATGGTTAAACCCTACAGCGAGGGAACCAGTATCGGTATCAGCCAGAAAAGCAAAGTGCATAATGAAGCAGAGCTTAATGCCGCCATTGCAGCGGTTTATTCTCAGTGTGAGCAAGCTGCGTTGGTGGAAGAATTTCTGCCTGGAACCGAATACACGATCGGTTTGATTGGAAACTATGTGTTACCGATACTGGAAATTAATTTTGCCAACATTCCGGGGCATCCACAACTGCGCGATCCACACGTAAAAAGTATTGAGAACCCGTATATTTCTCATCTGGCCTGGACAGATCAAGCCAGAAACTTTGCGAAGCTGGCGATAACGGCGCATGAAGCACTAGAGGCGCGTGATTATAACCGCATGGATTTTCGCGTGCGTGAGGGTCAGCTGTATTTCCTCGAGGCGAATGTCATACCCGGTATCCACCCGACAGATGCGGATCTCACCAACATGTGCCGACACGTTGGTATCGCGCACCAGGATATGGTCGCACTTATCGTTGATAAAGCGGTGAAGCGGCTGGCATTGCGCTATCCCGAAAGATTCCATGACAAAACCCAATTGCTCGAAGACATAGCGGATTCAACTATCAACAAGGTGGCGAAAGCTGGTTTTCTTACTCATCAGGGGCGGATGTATACCCTGCTCGGAAAATAACTCATCTATAAATGAAATCATGATTGTACCCATTTCTAAAGACTTGTTTCCTGATCTTGTGAAAATTGCATTGCAAGATTTCAGCTCCTTATATCAAACCGAAGTTCATGCTGAACTGGAAGACATTGTGCATGGCCGCTGTTTCGGGCTGTGTGCCGTGAATGACGGTCGCCCGATTGGGTATGTGATCGCAAAAAGAACGGTTGATACTTATCATTTGCTGACGATCGCGGTGGATGAGAACCATCGGGGTAAAGGATATGGTTCGCGCTTATTGGATGGCATTTTTGCCGAAGTCGCGCAGCAAGGGGGAAGAATACTCAATGTCATTACCGATGCTGATGCCAGCGAAAGTCTGCGTTTTTATCTTAAAAACGGATTTTTCCTCACGGGCATCGTGCAGGATGAATTTATCTCAGGTGTGGCCCAAGTGCATCTAACCCGAAGGATGGGCTCAAGCTTGAAACAAATCAATTTTACAACCGCTTAACGTTGGAAAGGGCAAAGCAATGAGAATTATGGCAACAAAAATGGACGGTTGCGGCAACTCATTCCTGTTGGTTGATGAGATGAAGAACCCTGTGCCCGGATTCGATCGCGCGCGAATCTCACATGCCTTGGCAACACAACATGATACTGATGGGATTCTTTATGTGGATCAACAGCAGGGGATGCCCACGATGAAAATTTTTGATCGCGATGGAACCGAAGAAACCATGTGCGGCAATGGGCTGCGTTGTGCAACGCGTTATTTCCGCGATACTTATGTGCGCAGTAATGTGTTCAACATCATTACCGGCGATGGTCTGAAGGAAGTGTTCGTCGATAACGACTGCGTTGAGGTCAATTTGGGTGCCGCGCGGGATTACCGGCAAATCGATCAGAATTGCCATTATGTGTATACCGGCGTGCCGCATGTCGTGGTTATCGGTTCCGAGATCAGCCTGAAAACCGCAAGGGCACAGGGGCAATCGTTGCGCAACGATAAATCCCTGTGCGAGTTGCTCGGTCACCCGGAAGGCGTGAATGTCAATTTCATTTGGCGCACTACAGATAGCATTACTCTGCGTACCTTTGAGGTTGGCGTGGAAGATGTCACGCAAAGCTGCGGGACCGGCAGTGCGGCAAGTGCTTATGTTGCAGCCAAGGTGTTTGGAATCGATTTGCCCATCCTGACGCATTCTCTAGGTGGTAGCCTACGCATCAGAAACGATGATGGTGGGTTGTCGATCAGCGGTCCGACGCGCTATCAAGGAAAAGTGATCGGGTTTGCCCATGCAAACTTTGCCAGATCCGTCGAACCGGTCGATTTCTGGCAGCGCAATTATGCCTGGCAGGGGATGTAGATCGTTTGCTCATTCGTTTGGTGTTGAAAGATCGGCACGGCTTTTATTACTGCGGCATTGTTAAAGCCGGAAAATTTTTTCATAAGGCAGGAATATGGAATTCTCATTCGTTACTTTCTTTCTCATCATGGTTGCAATGGCGGTGGCGGATGTTTGCTGGACGCTGTATTTTATCGATGTGGATGAAAGAAGAGCCCATGCTGCCGCGTTCTGGTCGGCAATGATCATACTGGTTACCGCATTTACCGTCACCAATTATGTCGAGAACAAGATTTATATCGCAGCCGCTTTCCTCGGGGCGTATTTGGGCACCTATGGCACGATTGAATGGAAGAAAAAAATGGAAGCTAAATCAAAGCCTGAATTGATCGATTGAATTTTCCCAACACTTGCTTCGCATCAGCTGCGGTATCTGATGCTGTTCCATCTTTGGATGGGCGAGTCTTAAACGCGTCATAATCATTGCTGCAAATTTCCAGAGTTTGCCTTGCGGATGCAGCAGACGCTATGCTGAATTCTTTTCTTTCTCCCTTCTCTTCAGTGTTTCGTGAAAATCGTCGTGTTCCTTTTCTAGCCTCGAGTGTAGCTGGATAATATCTAAGCTCTAAGGGGAAAGTGCGCTAATATGTTAAAGATGTTGTTGCCTATAGATTAGAATCTTGCATTTAAAAATTACGATGTAAGTCAAGCTTATCTTGTAATTAATTTAGTGTAATAAGATTAAGGAGTTCTAAAAGAAATGAAATTAATATTCGAAAATCTCGGTCCACTAGAATATGGCAAAATAGAGCTTGCTGATCTTACAATAATTTGTGGCGAGAATAATACCGGTAAGACTTATGTAACTTATTTAATTTATTGCCTCCTGACAAGTTGGAAACACTTGATCGATATAAATCTCAAGAAGGAGTTCCATGAACTGAAAGTTAATGGTGTAACCAAAATTGATCTTCAAAAAAAGATTGCTGATTCATGGGATAAAATCTGTGAAGAAACGGTTGCGAAATTTATAAAACATTTTCCCGAAATGCTTGCATCTAAAAGTGAGCTTCTTGCCAAATTATCGATAAAAGTCGATATACCGCTTGGTGTATTATGGAAACATCGAGAATACAAAAACGAGTTGCGTAGTGCAAAAGGCAATTTACTGGTTACTATGACAAAGCTCGCTCATTCTTCTGAATTGGAGCTTGCTGCACCTCAATCCAGTGAGTTGCAATCAATTATTTCGTTAGAAAATTTTATAGAAGAGCGTTTATTTGGATTACTGCTTGAGGAAACCATTCCTACCGTTTTCATAGCAAGTACTGAACGAACAGGAGCAACTACATTCAAGAAGCAACTTAACCTTGCAATTAGTAACTTAGTCGATCTACTCGGTCAAGCACACAAGGATGGTGCTGATAGTATTACACCTCAGAAACTATTTGACACAATTTATGGGCGCCCCGAATATGCTCTGCCTGTTAGACATAATGTTCAGTTCATTAATCAATTACCAAATAGTAGCGCTGAAGATGGTGAGATATATAGATCATTTCCAGATTTACTGAGAAGATTTGAGACAATTGTTGGTGGTACCTATGTTACGAATAAAGAAGGAATAACTTATTTCCAACCTAAAGGATCAAATTTAAAACTTGGCTTGGGTGAAGTTTCGAGCTCTGTTCGATCTTTATTGATTGTTTGGTACTGGCTAAAGCATTTTGCCAAAAAAGGCGACATGCTGATGTTGGATGAGCCGGAATTAAATCTCCATCCAGCTAATCAGCGAAGGTTGGCGCGCTTTATTGTTGCTCTTGTGAATCACGGAATAAAAATATTCATAACAACACACAGCGATTATATAGTCAAAGAATTCAATACATTGATTATGCTGAATCAAGAATCACCAAAACTTCAATCTATTCGTGAAAAACTTGCGGACTATCTTTTAGAGGATAAATTAGATCCCAAACGTGTATCACTTTATATGGCACGCGATGACAGTATATTACGTCCTGGATATAAAAGAAAAAGTAAAGCAAAAACATTAATCAAAGCAGAAATAAATACAACTTTAGGTATTGAAGCAATGAGCTTTGATGAAACAATAGATGATATGAATGCTATTCAGGAAGCAATTTATTATGGCCTTAATTGATGATGGCATAGAAGCTTTGAAAGCTCTATTGAGTTGTGTGCATTCCGATGGCTATTTTGAAGCACATGCTTACATTGAAGAAAAAAATGAAGCAAAGTTAAAAAAATTATGTTTATCCGAACTGACTCCAGGAATGTTATTGCTAGCAACTGATAAAGGTCGTAACTTTGATAATGAGGGTCGTAAACTTGGTAGATACGCTTGTATGTCCCCCTTATTCAAGCAAGATGGTAAATTTGATCAAAATCGTGCTTGTGATGCAGTATTAATTAGAAAAGTTTCAGCTGGTTGTGAGTTATTCTATATTGAGCTTAAATCAGATAATCCATCAGGATTTGCAGGGCAATTTAAGAGCACTCAAGCTTTTATGGGCTATGTTTTATATTTAGTAGATTTATTCTGTAATATAAAACTAGAGATTAAAAGAGAACGGTATATTGTATTTCATACTGATTCAAAAAATGCAACACACAGAGGAAAGAAACAAAAAACACGATTTTCTCCTAAAGATGCAAATACTGCGGAGTCCCCCATGAAATTTTGTGTACGCAATAATGACACAATTCGGTGTACAGAATTTTTCTGATTATAGGCAATAAAATAAAGCAAGAAACCATCAAAAATTAGAAGGCTCTAGAACAAGAAATTCGTTATTTTGATTGCTACATCACCTGACGTGTCATCGCACTTGTTCGAATCGTTCGCGCAAACTTTTCACAATGTCGGATTCGCCGAGAATCCGGAAGAAAGCGCCTTCACCATCTGCACGTTCTTCCAGCACTTTACAGTTGGCGTAGATTTGGCTACGCAATTGCTGCGCTGTCCAAGGCAAGAAAAGCTCGTCTTCCACGAGATCTTGTTGGAAGAATGCGACGATTTGCTGGTGTAAGTTAGCGACATCGTCAGGGCGGCGTGCGCTCATCACGATGCAAGCCGGGTACAGGGTTTTGAGCACGGCTTCACATTCAGCTTGTGCTGCGGCATCGCCGACATGATCGATCTTGTTAAAAATACGGATGCGCGGGATATCCTGTGCAGCAATTTCTTCAAGCACTTTGTTGGTGACTTCAAGTTGACGTTCATAGCCGGGGTCGCTTGCATCAATGACGTGAAGCAACAGTGATGCATCCAGCGCCTCGTCGAGCGTTGATTTGAACGATGCGACGAGGCCGTGCGGCAGATTCTTGATGAATCCGACCGTATCGCTGACGAGCACGCGCGGCACGCTCTCGGGGTGAAGGGTGCGCACGGTGGTATCGAGCGTGGCGAAAAGTTTATTGGCCACCAGTACTTCGCTGCCGGTGAGTGCGCGCATCAAGGTGGATTTTCCAGCATTGGTGTAGCCGACGAGCGCTATGCTGGCGTTTCCCCGTCGTTCCAGCCGACGTGCGCGCTGGATCTGGCGTTCAGCATCCATCGCGACGATTTCCAATTGCAATTCTGCAATGCGATCGCGAATCTTGCGTCGATCCAATTCAGTGTGCGATTCTCCGGCACCTCGTCCGCCGGTGCCGCTGCGTTGCCGACCTTGTGGTCCCGCGAGCTTGGCCATTTCGCGCAGACGCGGCGCCATGTAGCTGAGGCGGGCGATTTCCACCTGGGCACGTGCAGCGGGGGAACGTGCATTGCGATGAAAAATCTCCAGGATGACCATCGTACGATCCATCACCTCGCAACCGGTTTCTTTTTCCAGATTGCGTGCTTGTGACGGCGAAATCTCGTGGTCGACCAGAATAACGTCAATAGCCTTCGCATCAGGTTTGGCATTTTGCGGTGCTTCCTGCCCATCGCCATCAAGCTCGTTGTTTACAAACTCGCGAATTTCCTGACGTTTCCCGGCTCCTAAATATGCTGCTGCGTCAAAACCGGAGCGTTTCTGCATAAATCTATGCACGACTTTAAACCCCAGTGTTTTTGCCAGTTCGCATAATTCGGTCAGCGAGGCTTCGAACTCCGCGTCGGTCACGCTGGAGAGCTGTACAGCCGCTACAACCGCGCACCTGGATTTTTCTTGGGATTCGTTTTGCATGTGCTGATAGCCTTTGATGGGAAAATTAAGCCGGGGTGACCATTATCGTTGATAAAGATCACACGCAGAAAAAATATGCATTTTGAAAATATTCTGCATTAACAATTAGAGCGCATCAGTAGTGTCCGGCAATTTACCCAAGATGATTGTATAACAGATTGATCTGTAGAATGAAATGGTATGTTTGGGGGTGTCACCGATTTGAAAGTGAATTTTTTGCGAAACTGGAGGTTTCCCTACGTGGCTTCTTATCATGCATTCAGGCAAATTGGTATTCGCACAACTCATGGATTACTTGCCCCTTCACACATTCCGCCGCTGTGTACAGCGTTACCCTTCCAAATATCCCACCAAGACTCTTTCGCATCTCGATCAATTTCTTTGCATGGCTTTCGCGCAGCTGACTTACCGCGAGAGTCTGCGCGACATCGAAACCTGTCTGCGCGCTCACCAAGCTAAGCTTTATCACTTGGGCATACGAGGCAACATCGCCAAGAGTACGTTGGCCGATGCCAACGAGCAGCGCGATTGTCGCATCTACATGGATTTCGCGATGAGCTTGATCCAGATCGCCAGAAAGCTTTACTCCAGCGATAGCTTAGCGGTGGAGTTGGAACAGACAGTCTATGCACTCGATACCACGACCATCGATCTGTGTTTGAGCGTCTTTCCATGGGCGCGCTTTCGTCAGACCAAAGCTGCCGTCAAGATGCATACACTGCTTGATCTACGCGGCAACATTCCAACGTTCATCCATATCAGCGACGGCAAGATGCACGAAGTCAATGTGCTCGATTTCCTGATCCCCGAAGCTGGCAGCTTTTACATCATGGATCGGGGCTTTACCGACTTTGCTCGCTGGTTCACTATGCATCAAGCACAAGCATTTTTTGTAACGCGCGCTAAATCCAGTCTCCTTTTTCGCCGTGTCTACTCTCACTCAGTGGACAAATCCACGGGACTGCGATGCGATCAGACCATTGCATTGACCGCTACGAAGGCCAGCAAGGATTACCCGCAGCACCTACGACGTATTAAGTTCTATGATGCCGAACACGACAAGCATCTGGTATTTCTAACCAACAACTTCGATTTACCTGCACTGACCATCGCTCAGCTTTATCGTTGTCGCTGGCAGATCGAACTATTCTTCAAGTGGATCAAACAACATCTTCGTATCAAGCAATTCTACGGAACCACTGAAAACGCAGTCAAGACACAGATATGGATTGCCATCTCGGTTTATGTCTTGGTTGCCATCGTAAAAAAGCGACTCAATACCGAGACTTCACTTTACACAATCCTACAAATCCTGAGCCTAACTCTTTTCGAGAAAACTAACCTAGAAAGACCTCTGCACAACCGCAAGAATTTTGCTGTAGCGACAGAGAAAATTTTCCAAGTGACACTTGTTGCACGTCATTTTAATAGAAAGTGGAGTTTTTTCCTTTTTTTAGGTGAATTTTTCCCCCTTATGTAATATTTGGACGGATCGCTCCCCTTAATGGTTGGTCTACGAAGATTTTGTTGGCTGCTTTCTTTAGATTCATGCAGATACTTTTCAGTATGACTTGGGCGTTGACTTTTGTCGTACCGAAGTAGCTGGCGCGTCCCATTCTGAATAAGCGTTTGATTGTGCCGAAACACTGTTCGACAATATAGCGTTTTTTACTGATCAATTGATTCGCCAGCTTCTGGCGTGACGAGAGGGGTTTATTCTTGTACGCACGATGCATGATTGCGCTCTTGATCTTTTGCTTTCTTAGAAATTGCCGATTGGCATTGCTGGCGGATCCCTTGTCGGCATACACCCGATTCGCCTCGATATGCGCACCATCGATAGCGGCTTCGAAATGCATCATTTCGCTCTGGTTGGCAGGGGCGGTGTGAACCCCGCGCACATAGCCGTCTTGTGCGTCCACCACCAGGTAACTGCGGTAGCCAAACTGTGACTTCTTGCCTTTCTTTAGCCAGGTCGCATCCGGATCCGCGCTTTGTTCTTCGATACAGTTGATTCCAGGTTGACTGCCATCTTCAAACTGAACAACCTTACCTTCTTCGGCATCCACTTCCAGTGTGATGGTCTTTTTAG